>NZ_AKVN02000001.1:4222500-4522500 GCF_000271485.2 Pelosinus fermentans DSM 17108 | reverse complement strand
GCCAGTGCCCCAGTACAAGAGGGCAGATGGAGTTAGCTCAATATGTGGCAGAAGAGTTAAGGCAATTAGGGTTAGTTGATGTGCAAGTGGATCAAAATGGCTATGTAACGGCTACTTTATTAGCCAATGGCTGTCAAGAGGCTCCAGTGGTTGGCTTCATTGCCCATGTAGATACCAGTCCCGATATGGCTGGCGGTCCAGTCAAACCCCGTTTGGTACAAAATTATGATGGCGGAGATATTGTACTTCATTCCGAGAAGTCGATCCTGCTTTCTCCAAAAGATTTTCCTGAACTTACGAACTATATTGGGCAAGAGTTATTGGTTACGGACGGGTTAACGCTATTAGGAGCTGATGATAAGGCTGGGGTGTGCGCTATTGTCAGCGCTGTAGAGTACTTATTGTGTCATCCGGAAATACCTCATGGCAAGGTTCGCATTGGTTTTACACCTGATGAAGAGATTGGTCGGGGAGCTGATTTATTTGATGTAGCAGCTTTTGGGGCAGAATTTGCTTATACCGTTGATGGTGGGGAGCTTGGAGCGATTGAGTATGAGAATTTCAACGCAGCCAATGCAACGGTCTTCATTCAAGGAAGAAGTGTTCATCCTGGGACTGCTAAAGGAAAAATGGTTAATGCAATATCCATAGCCGCTGAATATCAGCAGATGCTGCCAGCAGGTCAGATTCCGGAATATACAGATGGTTATGAAGGCTTTTTTCATGCCCATAAACTTAGCGGTGCTGTAGAGTCGGCTTCCTTACATATATTAATAAGAGATCATGACCGTCAAAAATTTGAAAACCGTAAAATGCTGCTGGAATCAATGACAGCATTTTTAAATGTTAAATATGGTGCAGGGACTGGGACGATCGAGATTAAGGATTCTTATTATAATATGAGAGAGAAAGTTGAGCCTGTTAAATATATTATTGATTTAGCATGTGAGGCTATGGAAACAGTCGACGTAAAGCCAAGTATAAAGCCAATTCGGGGTGGTACAGACGGAGCCCGCTTATCTTTTATGGGATTACCTTGCCCAAATTTATTTACTGGCGGACATAATTTTCATGGTAAATATGAATTTCTGCCAGTAGAATCTTTAATAAAGTCAGCTGAGACTGTAGTTGAGATTATTCGTAAAGTGGGAAAACTAAAATAGAAAACAAAATTAAATAGAGATAATATCGAAAAACATTTTGAACCGCGAAGGTCGCGAAGAAATACAAAAGACACGAAGAGATAGTATGTTATTTCATATCCTTCATAGTCTTTCGATTCTTCGTATCTTCGCGGTTCAAAATGTTTTATTTTTTTATGAGGAAGTGTTAGTATTTTTTTGAAATTTACATAAGAACATCTACTATACATAATGCATATAGTATGGTAAGTAATTCGTTTTCAAGAATCGTTACTAAAAAGGGGGTGCCAAGGTGAAATATATGAGAAATGATTTTGAGAGAAGTAGTAAGGACGTAGAACAACTCATAAAAGATGCTGAGGAAAAAATAAAAGAAGTGGCGGCGATTATCGATGATGAAGTAGAAGCAACAGCAGGGAAATGGAATGTTTCTAAATGGATCATATGGACTGGAGGTACAATAGCAGTTTTGACGCTGATTAAGATTTTTATATACTAAGTTGCTGGAAAGCGTTTATCTTTAAACGGCGTACGTTTCGTAGTTGGAAAATATAAAAGAATGACGAACCGCAGAGGCACAGAGCGCGCAGAAAAAAAATTCTATCTATCTTTTCTCTGTGTTCTCTGCAACTCTGCGGTTTGATTCTATTTTAGGACGCGTCAGCGTTTTCTTACACTATGGTAATGCCTTCCGATTTTAGGATATTGGTGGCAATTGCTACATCTTGAGTGGTAGCATCAGGGACATCATCTAAGGTGTATTTCATATTTAGTGTTTTCCATTTATGCCGTCCTAAAGAGTGATAGGGCAGTAGTTCTACTGGAACTAAAGCTGGCAGAGTATGAACAAGACCAGCAAGTGCCTGCAAATCTTCTAATGAATTGGTGAGCCCGGGGATGATTACATAGCGTAACGTTACAGGAATTGACTGGGCCACATAGTTTAAATTTTCAAGAATCTGCTGATTATCAAACCCTGCTAACCAGCGGTGTTTTTGGGGGTCTACAGCTTTTATGCTAAATAATGCTGCATTGGTATAGGGCAAAACAGCAGTGAGATTTTTTTGATCATAATATCCAGCAGTATCAATGGTAGTATGAATATTATGGCTTTGACAGGCGAGAAATAGTTCGGCAACAAATTGAGACTGAAGCAATGGTTCACCACCGCTTGCTGTAATTCCTCCCTTAGAGGCATCGTAAAAGTGGCGATAATGTAATAGGTCTTTTAAAATTTGTTCTGTGGTAATGGATTGACAGCCTTGCTGCCAAGTGTCAGGATTGTGGCAGAAGCGGCAGCGCAATTTACAGCCTGATAAAAATAATACATAACGAATGCCTTGTCCATCGACAGTCCCAAAGTGTTCTATAGAATGATAATATCCTTGCATAATGAACATCTCCTAGCGTTAAAGAATAATTGAACCACAAAGACACAAGGCCGCTACTGCGGCACACAAAGGGGACTACAAAAGACTATTTTTTATAGACCCTTTGTGAAAAATCTTTGTGTCCTTAGTGTCTTTGTGGTTCAAATTACCTTTTTAATCGTATTTGAGACTTTCCAATAATTTATTGGAATTTATATTACAATGACTCATAGAATGTGCGGTCAATTACTTCTGCCTGTTGAGCGGGAGTGAGTTTGATGAAGTTAACGGCATAGCCTGATACGCGAATGGTAAGCTGAGGATATTTTTCAGGATGAATTCGCGCATCTTCCAATATGCTGCGATCCAATGCGTTTACATTAATGTGATGCCCTTGGCTGGCTGCGTAACCGTCTAATATACCGGCCAAATTTTGTATTCTGGTGTCTGCTGTTTTTCCTAAGGTCGCAGGAAGAATGGAGAAGGTGTAAGAGATCCCATCACGACAATCATCATAAGATAGTTTGCAGATGGACTGCATAGCTGCGAGTGCTCCTTTTTTGTCTCGACCATGCATTGGGTTGGCACCCGGAGCAAATGCATGACCTGCTTTACGTCCGTCAGGAGTTGCCCCTGTTTTTTTGCCATACATTACATTAGAGGTAATCGTAAGTATGGATAGTGTATGTTCTGCATCTCGATAAGCAGCGTGTTCTTTTAATTTTTGACTGAATTCCTTACTTAATTCTGTTGCCAAAGTGTCAACCTGATCATCATCATTACCGTAGAAGGGAAAATCTCCGTCAATAATAAAGTCTTTAGCAAGGCCTGTTTCATCACGCAGTGGCTTCACTTTCCCATAGAGGATAGCACTTAAGGAATCAGTTGCTACTGATAATCCAGCTACTCCAAAGGCCATGATGCGTTTTACATCGGTATCGTGCAGTGCCATTTGTGCTCTTTCATACGCGTATTTATCATGACTAAAGTGAATCAGATTCATCGTATTTACATACAAGCCAGTCAGCCAGCTAAGAACTTTTGATAAGTTGCTCCTAACAATATCATAGTCTAAATACTCTCCCGCAGGAATTGGCATAACAGGTGCCAGCTGTTCTCCGCTATTTTCATCCCGTCCACCATTAATTGCTAATAATAAGGCTTTTGCTAAATTGGCTCTAGCACCAAAAAGCTGCATTTGTTCACCAACCCGCATTGCTGATACGCAGCAGGCAATCGCATAATCATCACCATATACAGGTCTCATGATATCGTCATTTTCATATTGGATAGCGCTGGTGTCTAATGAGACTTTTGCGCAGAATTTTTTAAAATCGGCTGGCAGATCTACTGACCATAAAATAGTCAAATTCGGTTCAGGAGCAGGACCCAAATTATATAAAGTGTGTAAGATTCGATAAGAAGTACGAGTTACTAAGGTGCGCCCATCCAGTCCTGTACCTCCAATCGCTTCGGTTACCCATAATGGATCGCCAGCAAATAACTCATTATAATCCGTTGTACGCAAATGGCGGGCTAAACGTAACTTAATGACCATTTGATCAATAAGTTCTTGAGCATCGCTTTCTGACAGCGTACCATTTGATAAATCTCTGGAAAGATAAATATCAAGGAAAGTGGATACGCGGCCAATGGACATAGCAGCACCATTTTGCTCCTTAATAGAGGCAAGATAACCAAGATATAACCATTGGACGGCTTCTTGGGCATTTTCAGCCGGGCGGCTAATGTCAAAACCATAAGATTTTCCCATAAGTATTATATCCTTAAGAGCTGCAATTTGAGCCGAGACTTCTTCCCGTAAGCGCAGTGTTTTTTCGTCCATTGGCTGATTGGTGAGACCTTGCAAGTCATTTTTTTTAGCTTCTAATAGATGGCTAACTCCATAGAGTGCTATGCGGCGATAATCACCAATAATGCGTCCGCGCCCATAACCATCAGGTAAACCTGTAATAATTCCTAATTTACGGGCTTTTTTCATTTCATCTGTATACATATTAAATACAGCAGTATTATGTGTGGTAACATGGTTACGATAAATATCACTGATAGCAGGATTCAGCTTATAACCATAGGCTTCGCATGCCTGCTCAGCCATTCGAACGCCGCCGTTGGCAATAACACTTCGCTTAAGAGGTGCATCTGTTTGCAAACCGACAATGATTTCCAGATCTCTTTCAATATACCCAGGCTTGTGAGAAGTGATAGTCGAAACAATATCAGGATCAACGTCTAATACACCTTGTTTTTCCCGTTCTTGTGATAATAATGAGCTGCATTTGTCCCATAATTTCTTAGTGCGAGGCGTTACGGGAGCTAAAAAATCACTATTGCCTTCATAAGGGGTATAGTTATGTTGAATAAAATCTCGTACATTAATCGAGTTTTGCCATATACCTGGTTTAAAATCCTTCCATGCTTGTTTCATATTGTGATTCCTCCCTGAATTGATAATTGTTATCAATTAACTTAATTATAACCGTATTAACATGTTTTGCCTATGATATAAATCATATACTTAATAATTTTCAAAATTTATTAACTTTAAAAATTGAAAAGACCGCCTGGGCACAACTAAGTAAGTTATGCCCAGGCGGTCGGCTAATTCAAGATACAGTCCCTTGTGGTTATTCCACGATCCGCCAGTTCTGTATCCGTTTTATGAAATATAGGTACTTCTTTATAGAACAAATTTTATCTTTTTCTTAAGGTCTTGTCAATATAAAATATGTTCGACAGCTACGTATATTATTCCTTTGGAGATTACGTCGAATTTTTATTTACTATGAATTTTATATTAATTAAAAATTTATATTTTATAATAATAATTTAATATGTTTTTAAAAGGGATAAACTGACGAATAAAGAATAGATACTAATAATAATCTAAAAGAGATAATATGTAAGCTATATTACGATATAAAGGAGAATCTGTTTATGCTCAAAGGGATAAAAGGCTTTTTTCAGGAGGAGCATGGGCTGAATCTAAGAGCCAGGGAGATATTACGATATATTGGACCAGGGATACTGGTAACCGTCGGATTTATTGATCCTGGGAATTGGGCCGCCAATTTAGCCGCAGGGGCAGAGTATGGTTATAAATTGCTTTGGATGGTAACCTTATCTACCATTATGTTAATCGTTTTGCAGCATAATGTAGCTCATTTAGGAATTGTTACGGGGCGATGCTTATCGGAAGCAGCTACTGAATATCTGCGACCTTTAGTATCAAGAACGGTATTGTTTTCGGCAATAACGGCGGCAGTGGCCACTGGTATGGCTGAAATATTAGGTGCTGCTATTGCCTTACAAATGCTATTTCATATTCCTCTGAAAATTGGAGCCTTATTAACCGGCATAGGCTGCAGCTGGATGTTATGGGCTAATTCCTATAAAAGACTAGAAAAATGGATTATGGGTTTTGTTTCAATCATTGGCATAGCGTTCTTATTTGAACTAAGTCTAGTCAATATTGAGTGGTCTGAAGCTGCTGTTGGATGGGTAACACCTGTTATTCCGGATGGAGCTATGTTGGTGGTAATGAGTGTGCTTGGGGCAGTGGTCATGCCCCACAATTTATTTTTGCATTCTGAAGTCATCCAAAGCAGACAATGGAATTTGGAAGATGATGTTGTGATTAAGCGGCAGTTAAAGTATGAGTTTGCAGATACCCTATTTTCTATGTGTATTGGCTGGGCCATTAATAGTGCGATGATATTGGTTGCTGCTGCCGTGTTTTTCAGTAATCAAATATCTGTTGATGAATTAGAGCAAGCAGAAATTATGCTGCGTCCTTTACTGGGGAATGCTGCAGCTGTTGTTTTTGCTATCGCTCTTTTATTTGCAGGTATTTCTTCCACCGTTACTGCAGGTATGGCTGGTGGTAGTATCTTTGCAGGTATATTTAGAGAACCCTATGATATTAAAGACCGTCATTCCTGGATGGGAGTAGCGATTACCTACGGTCTGGCGGTTGCTGCCATCTTTTTTATCGAAAGCCCTTTTCAGGGGCTGGTATATTCCCAAATGTTTCTTAGCATTCAATTGCCTTGGACGATATTCTTGCAGATTTACTTGACATCATCCACGAAGGTCATGGGGAAATATGCAAATACAGGCTTACAGCAAATTGTGTTATGGGGCATTGGTCTTATTGTTTCTGTCTTAAATATGATGCTGTTGTGGGATTTTATTAAATAATGGTGTAAGAAAGAGTAAGAAAAGATGAGTCACGTTTTTCGTATTACTTTTTAACTTGCAAAGAGGCAGCAAATTTGCTACAATGAATCCATCATCATCACTCGGTGATAATGATTATCTCTGGGGCTAAAATTAAATAAATTGAAATATCTTCAGGGCAGGGTTAAATTCCCGACCGGTGGTAAGCAGATTCTGCAAGCCCACGAGCCGCAAGGCAGATTTGGTTTGATTCCAAAGCCGACAGTATAGTCTGGATGTAAGAAGAGAAAGCAGCACATTGTATGTATAACAGATAGTTTGACTTTCTGGAGATGCATCCGTGTATGAGGCTTAGTAAGCCGACATTAACGATGTGTTTGCATGTAGTGAGTGATTAAATCCCCGAAGGCATTTCGGGGATTTTTTTTGATAAGTAGAGAAAATATAGTTTAATAGGTGGAAGAAATGAACCACAAAGGCACAATGTCGCTGATGCGACACACAAAGGAGTGCACAAAAATATAAATAAAACCCTTTGTGTCCTTTGCGTCTTTGTGGTTCGATCTGCTTTGTATGTTGTATAAGTTTGATTTAACGATTACTTTTATAGGGGGATTGGACATGATTTCTGCCAATACGCGATATATTACTAAAATTGGAATTTTATCAGCAATTGCTGTAATCTTGATGTTTTTTGAAGTGCCATTGCCGATGATGCCTAGTTTCTTAAAATTAGATGCCAGTGAATTGCCTGCGATTATTGGAGGCTTTGTGCTTGGACCTATGGCAGGGGTTATTATTGAATTAATTAAAAACGTATTACATGCTGCAAATACCCAGACAATGGGAATTGGGGAGATTGCTAATTTCTTGGTGGGAGTGGCTTTTATTCTGCCAGCGAGCTATTTATATCGGCGCTATAAGAGTTTTAAAGGAGCTGTGCTTTCTCTCTTTATTGGAACCTTCTCTATGATGTTTTCGGCGTCTTTGCTGAATTATTTTATTCTGCTGCCATTATATCAAGCTGTGCTGCATTTTCCCTTAGAGCAGATTATTAATTTAGGAACAATCGCAAATCCCCGGATTGTTGATTTAAAATCCTTCATTGCCCTGGGGATTGCACCTTTTAATATGATAAAAGGAATTGCCATGTCCCTTCTTACATTGATGATTTACAAGAAGCTTTACCCTGTATTATGCGAGAGGTAAGTAGGGCTTTAATTATCAAATAAAAGAATACAAAAAGGCTACTCTGTCAGTACAGAGTAGCCTTTTGACATAGCTTTGTGGTTCGATTGTTTTATATGTTTTTGTGAAACGAGCAGGGAAAGAACGATTAAACCGCAGAGACGCAGAGTGCGCTGAGGGGTATTTTCTAACGCTATTAATTATTTTTCTCTGTGTCTCTGCGCCTCTGCGGTTCATTTCAAATTATTTTTCTTATAGCTGTTTCATTCCAGGCAGTGTGAAGCCTCTCCCTAGAACTTCTACAGCATCTTGAACGATCATAAAGGCGTTGGGATCTACATCTTGGATGAGAATTTTAATCTGACCAATTTGGGTCAGGCTTACGACTACAAAAATTATTTGTTTTTCTTGGCGGGTAAAGGCGCCTTCTCCATGAAGGATTGTTGCACCTCGCCCTACCTCTTTTAAAATGGCTTTAATAATCTCATCGGTTTTATAAGAGATGATGTACAAGGTTTTCTTACGGTTAAATCCTTCCACCACATTATCCGTAATATTAGCTGCAATGAACATGGAGATAAGAGTTAGTATGGCAAGTTTAATGCCGAAAAGAATGGCAGCAATCACCATAATCACACAGTTAACCGAAAAAGAAGCAATACCTACATTAATAGAATAGTACTTTTTGAGGATGCTTGAAACGACATCAAGCCCGCCGCCGCTGCCATTGGCCTTAAAGATAAGACCTGAGCCAATACCTGTTACAATTCCGCCAGTAATGGCAGAGAGAATCGGATCATCCACGACCATAAAATTTGACAAGTAGCCCGTTGCATCTACGAAAAAGGAAAAAAGTACTGCTCCATAAATGGTCTTTAAAAAATATTCTTTTCCAATAAGCCGATATGCAGCATAGAAGAGAGGGAGATTCATTACAAAGATTTGAAGACCAATAGGCCAGCCAGCAAGATAATAAAAGATAATGGCTAACCCGCTTACACCGCCGCTTAACAAGTGGTGAGGTACGAGAAAACTATTGATCGCGACAGCACTTACCAGGCAGCCAATGCCAACAGAAAGATATTGATAGATTTTATAACGCATATAGTTCCTCCTAGTGTAATATAAAAGGCATAATGTTCGTTACTAAAGTTTATGAATCAGTTTTTGGATAAAAGGGTATTGATAGGTTTCACCATAAAAGGCTTTACTTGCTGCAATAATCGATGTTGCGAGCAGAATCAGCCACAAAATACCTACGATAGGAAGCAGAAAAACACCAATTATTAATATACATAAAGAACTGACAATGAAGGACGCAGTCAGTATACTCAAATGGGCAACGAGAGCCTGTTTTGCATGATGATAGACGAAAGCGTCGTCTTTTTTTAATAAGAAGATGACTAATGGTGCAATAATAAAGCCCAATCCCCCTAGGAAATAGGATATATGGGCTAAAATAGCTAAGAGTTTTTGTTCTCCTGTTATCTCATTCATAAGAACACCTCCTTGAATCTATTTTATAGTAGCTTTGATCTTTTGTATATCTTATTCCAAGATTTTCAGTTATGTATACTTGTCAATAAAGCATAATCATAGATACATAAAATCCTTGTGTTTTTATTATGGTTTATGATATTATCGTTTTGTAGTAAAAATGGCGAAGCGTTCTTTGGGTGGTATCAGTTATGAACCATACTGTAAAAAGAACTTGTTGCTATAGTATTCCACAGTTTCATATCGAATTATAGCCGCTTAGATCTTTTAATGGACTGAGACGGGAGGTTGCATAGGAAAAGTATGCCTTTCGGACAAGCTCCGGAAGGCTTTTTTATATTTTCTTTTCCTTTGGCTGCCAAGCAGTCTTGGAAAGTTTCTTTTAGGATCTCAAAGGATGCTCATCCTTTGCCTCTTCACGGCTATTAGGTAAAGGAGGAAATATGAAAAAACAAAAGCCGAAAATAGGTATTGTTGGAGCCGGGAAAGTGGGGAGTGTGCTGGCACGAGGATTATCTGATAGAGGGTATCATTTATCTGGAATTGCTAGTAATAGTCTAGAATCAGCAAGTCAGCTGGCTAGGGAATTGGGAGTAGGTACGAGAGTAAGAGCGGCCGATTTTATACAAGATGCTGAGATCCTATTCATTACAACACCTGATCGTTGCATTGGAGAAGTGACAGCACAAGTAGCCAGAGAGAATGGTTTCAAAAGAGGGCAAATGGTGCTTCACACTTCAGGATGTCTTACCGCGGAAGTACTCTTGCCGGCAAAAAAGCAAGGAGCATGGATTGGCTGTATGCATCCGCTGCAATCCTTTGCCAATAAAGAACATACTAGTGAAAGGTTAGCGGGCATATATTTTGCCTTAAGCGGACAGGCAGAGGTAATACAGCAAGCCGAAAAAATTGTGAATGATTTAGGAGGAACCAGTTTTCAGATTTTAGATACAGATAAGTCCCTTTACCATGGGGCTGCCTGCATTGTATCGAACTACACGGTTTCCTTGATGCACTGGGCAAGTCGGCTGTATGGAAAATTTGGCTTATCTTCGGATGAAGCGTTAACTGCTTTAGTGCCGCTGCTGGAAGGAACCCTGCAGAATATAAAGGAAATGGGAGTGGTTCAGGGTCTGACGGGTCCAATTAGTCGTGGAGATGATATTACGGTAAAGACACACTTGGAGGCATTTGAAAACGAAGTAGATAAGAGCTTATATAGTGAACTTGGGATGTATACTCTGGGGATTGCCTTAGAGAAAGGTACAGTTAACCAGGAACAAGCTGCAAGCATAGAAGAAATATTAAGAATTGATAACAGGGGGAAATCATCATGAGTACCAATGAAAAGATTACAACGACAGTGATTCAGCAGCGAAAAATAGAGGGAAAAGCCATTACCATGCTAACAGCTTATGATTTTTCTACGGCAAAGTTTCTTGATGATGCCCAGATCGACATGCTATTAGTAGGTGATTCTTTAGGAAATGTGATATTAGGATATGATTCGACTTTGCCTGTCACGATGGAGGATATGATTCATCATGGGAAAGCAGTATGCCGGGGGGCAAAAAAAGCAATGGTAGTTGTAGATATGCCCTTTATGTCTTATCAGGTGTCCGCAGAGCAGGCAGTAGCTAACGCAGGAAGGATTATGAAAGAAACAGGGGCCCAAGCTGTTAAACTAGAAGGCGGCAGCGAAATTGCTGAGGCAGTAAAAAAAATAGTCACTGCTGGAATTCCTGTAGTGGGGCATTTGGGTCTAACGCCTCAGTCAGTTCATAGTCTGGGCGGCTTTAAAGTACAGGGAAAAGAGGAAATAGGGGCGCAAAAATTGCTTAATGACGCCAAGATTTTAGAAGAAAACGGGGCTTTTGCTGTTGTCCTAGAGTGCGTACCAGCCTTACTGGCACAAAAAGTAACGCAGCAGCTCAATATACCAACCATTGGCATCGGCGCAGGGGTGCACTGTGATGGTCAGGTATTGGTTATCAATGATCTGCTTGGTTTGTATCCTGGGTTTACTCCCAAATTTGTAAAACAATATGCTGTTTTGCATGCAGCAATAGCGCAAGCAGTAGCCGACTATAAAAAAGAAGTAACAGAAAAAAAATTTCCCGCGGCGGAGCATAGTTTTAAAATATCGGATGGAATTTTAGAAAAATTATACTAGGCTTGGTGGACTACTATACCTCAGCTACGTGATGAGGTACTAAAGCAGCACGGGAAGAAGGGGAATGAAATCATGAGAATTATCGAAACCATCGAGGAAATGAAGATTTTTGTTAAGCAGGTAAAAGCCAGAGGCTTATCAATTGGCTTAGTACCCACCATGGGTTCCTTGCATGAAGGACACCTTACGTTGATGCGTCAAGCCAAGGAACAAAGCGATATCGTTGTAGTGAGTATTTTTGTGAATCCTACTCAATTTGGTCCTAATGAAGATTATACAAAATATCCAAGAGACTTAACGGGCGATAGTGTACAAGCAGGTACTGCGGGTGTAGATGTTATCTTTCATCCTCAAGCACAGGAGATGTATCCTAAGGGATATAGCAGTTTTATAGAAATTGATGGTATTACGCAAAAACTATGCGGTTTGTCTCGTCCGGGTCATTTTCGTGGAGTCGCTACTGTTGTGACTAAATTGTTTAATGTCATTCAGCCTGACATAGCCTTCTTTGGTCAGAAGGATGCTCAGCAGGTATTAGTGCTTCAGCGCATGGCTTCTGATCTAAATATGAATATAGTTATTGAGATTGTACCTATTGTGCGGGAAAAAGATGGACTTGCCATGAGTTCTCGTAATGCTTTCTTATCTGTTGAAGAACGAAGAGCGGCATTAGTGCTGTCTTCTAGCTTGCAGCTGGCCAAACAGCTTGTTACCAGTGGTGAGATAAACGTAGAAGCCATCAGGCAGCAGGTGATAGCAAGTATCCAGTTGGAAGAACTAGCGCAAATTGATTATGTAGAAATACACAGCTATCCGTTATTAGAGACTATAGACCAGATTATCGGTAAAACTCTTCTAGCCTTAGCTGTACGCATTGGGAATACTCGTTTAATTGATAATATCATTTTGGAGGGATAATTCTATGTTTATTACATGTTTAAAAGCTAAGCTTCATTGTGCCACGGTGACGGAGGCTAATCTTAATTATATGGGAAGTATCACCATTGATGAAAGCTTACTGGCAGCTTCAGGAATCCTGCCTAATGAAAAAGTGCAAATTGTAAATAATAACAATGGTAATCGGTTTGAAACCTATGTAATAGTCGGCGAGAAAGATTCAGGAGTCATTTGTTTGAATGGGGCAGCAGCCCGTTTAGTACAGCCTGATGACAAAGTCATTATTATCTCCTATGCCATGATGACGGAAGAGGAAGCAAGGAACTTTACCCCTACTGTAGTGATGGTGGGTGAAAATAATAAAGTTAAGGAAATCCGCGGCAGGGAAATCCATGGACAGCTTGCTGACTAAAAAAGCAGGAACAAGAGGCAGTGTAAACTGCCTCTATTTTTATAGAATTTATAAGTTTTGCAGATGAAAAAGAATAAGAATTTGAACCACAAAGGCACAATGCCGCTGCTGCGGCACACAAAGGAGAACACAAAAAATATAAATAATCCCTTTGTGACCTTTGTGCCTTTGTGGTTCAAATTTTTAAAAACTCTTCATTGACAGAGGAAAGGCAATAAAAATAAAGAATAGATATAAAATAGAGTTTAAAAAGGGAGGTTGCTAAGATGATTTATGGACAGTTAAAGAATTTTGAACAAGAGAAGGCTGCTTTGTCTCCTGCCTTGCAAAGAGGTTTGCAGTATTTAATCAATACCGATTTGTCTAGTTTGCCAGTTGGTAGGCATGATATTGAAGGGGATGCGATATTTGCCTCCGTTTCCGAATATGAAACGGAACCCAAAGAGAAAAGAAAACCGGAGGCTCATCAGAAGTATATTGATATACAGTATGTAGTTTCAGGGGAAGAAATGATTGGGTGTAGTCTGCTATCTTCAGAGTATGGAGTCCTTCAGGATGAACTGGAGCTAAAAGATTTGATTTTTTATCAAGGAGTACAGCAAGAGGTAGAACTGCTGCTAAAACCCGGGTTATATGCCGTGCTTTTCCCTAATGATGTTCATCGTCCTAATTGTACGCTGCATTCGGTAGCCAAAGTTAAAAAGGTAGTGCTGAAAATAGCCCTTTCTGCACTATAATCATTACTTTCCAGCTCAATTAAAATAAGAACTCTCGCAGATGAAAATTTGCTATAGAGTTCTTTTTTTATAGCTATTAAGAATACTTTATTGACAAAACACTATACTAAAGATAGGAGTGTTGCATCCTTTTTCCTTTATTTTTTAAGCGCAGCGGGATTCGAAAAAATACTATTTACAGCAATAAAAAAGTAGGCTATTATGTAGTACTAGAAGTACATTTTATTCGATGAATAAGCCGCTCTACGACTCCTATTTAAAGCAGGTGGGAGCCCTAGAGGGGCTAATTTGACGGATAAGTGGGACTTAGGTTGGGTGGTGAAACTCCATTTGACTAAAAAGTATTCTTTCGCATGATAAGTGTCAAAGCAACAAGGCTCCTAGCAGACGATGATACCGTACTGATTCAGGGCATGACTTTGAAATTGTACAACAAGTAAGGAGAAGAAATATGGAAATAAAGTCAATTAAAAAATTAAAATTGTATGGTTTTAACAACCTGACCAAGACACTTAGTTTCAACATGTATGATATATGTTATGCAAAAAGTCCGGAACATCGTCAAGCCTACATTGAATACATTGATGAAGAATACAATGCGGAGCGTCTTACCAATATTTTAACAGAAGTCGCTTATATGATTGGTGCGAACATCTTAAATATTGCAAAGCAGGACTATGATCCTCAGGGTTCCAGTGTAACCATGTTAATTTCAGAAGGAAAAATGGCAGTTGAGGCACCAGAGCTGATCGATCTGCAGGAAATTAAGTCTGATGCTGTGGTAGCCCATTTAGATAAAAGTCATATCACCGTACACACCTATCCGGAAAGTCACCCTGATAAGGGTATTAGTACGTTTCGTGCTGATATTGATGTTTCTACCTGTGGAGAGATTTCACCACTAAAAGCACTGAATTATCTTATTAACAGCTTTAGTTCTGATATTGCAATTATCGATTATCGAGTACGGGGATTTACCCGTGATGTTACAGGGAAGAAGTTTTATATTGACCATAAAATTAATTCGATTCAAAATTACATTGCTCATGATACTCGTGAGTTATATCAGATGCTTGATGTGAATATCTATCAGGAAAATATTTTCCATACCAAAATGATTTTAAAAGAATTTGATTTGGATAATTATTTATTTGGTACAGCCAAAGGTGAACTTTTGCCAGGTGAGAAGAAAAAAATCAAACAGCGCTTGAAAAAAGAAATGTCAGAAATCTTTGCTGGCCGTAATATTCCTAAAGTGAAGTGAAGTCATCTATGATCCATTAAAGAAACTCTATAGTGAGGTCACTGGTATATGACATTAACGCTTCGCCGTGTTACTTAACCTACGCTTTTAATGTCATATACCAGTGACCTATGCAAGGTGCAAATCTTTAGTCGATATTATGAAACTATAACAATTCAATAAATTTCTGTGCTGCAAGTGGAACTGGCAGATAATCATGGGTCATAATCCCTAACTCTCGCGGAGGTATATCAGTAGTGAGGGGAAGGGTAAATAATTGATTGTCAGCCAGTTCTTTTTGTATATATTCCTTGCTGATAAATGAGACCCCCAGTCCGATTTTTGTCAGTTCGATCATTAAGTCCACACTGCCTAATTGAATCTCAGGCTCAAATGGGAGATTATGCTGGGCGAACATAGAATCCAGGAAGGTCCTTGTGGTTGTATTCTTTTCTAATGTGAGAATAGGTAAAGCAGCAATATCTTTAAGAACCAGGCGTAGACTTTGCAGGTGAGCGAAAGCAGAACTGGCGACAAATGCGTCATGCAGCATTTTACATTTGCTGATGGTCATGCCCGGATACAGTTTTTCGGCGGCAAGATTAACCACACTAATATCCACTAAGCCTTTTTTTAATAAGTCCACACAAACAGGAGAGGGACGATTGGTAATATTGAGTTTGATTTTAGGATACAGAAGGTTAAATTGTTTAAAATAAGGAAGTAAGTAGTATTTGCAAATGGTATCGCTGGCACCTATTTTCAGCTCTCCTTGTTCTAAGGAATGCAATTCATTGATGCTGCGTTCACCTGTTTTTAGAAAGTGAAAGGCTTGCTCTACATGGGTAAATAAAAGTGTGCCTGCTTCTGATAACTGTACGTGTTTGGTACTGCGAAAAAAAAGTTTTGTATTCAGCTTTTCTTCCAATTGTTTTATTGCCTGGCTGACAGCTGACTGGGAGATGTATAATTCATTAGCAGCTGCTGAAAAACTTAAGTATTTGGCAACATAGTAAAACACTTTATACAGTTCAAAATTAACGTCCATATATAAACACTCCTTATAAGTTTTATTAATACTATTAATTATTATAATTAATCATAATATATTACAATAACAATAGCAAGACGATACTAGGAGGTAGAAACATGCCATTTGAAGTCAAACGAATTTTCGTGGAAAAAAGGCAGGATTTTGCGGTAGAGGCCAAGGGAATGTATGCTGATCTTACTCAGAATCTTGGCATTACAGGTTTGAAACATGTACGCCTTGTCAATCGTTATGATATATCGGGAATCAGCCAGGAAGAATTTGCAGAAGCTAAACAAAGTATATTTTCTGAGCCGACTGTTGATGATGTTTATGATGAAATACTCACCATAGTACCAGAAGATAAAATATTTGCAGTAGAGTATCTGCCGGGGCAATATGACCAGCGAGCTCATTGGGCGGCGCAATGCGTGCAAATACTAACAAAAACAGAAACCTTATCCATTCGTACTGCCAAAGTAATTGTATTACAAGGCAATATTACAGAAGATGAGTTTAAGAAAATAAAAGAGTACAGTATCAATCCGGTAGAAGCGCGGGAAGCTTCTTTAGAAAAACCCCGCAGTCTTGAACTAACAGTGGAAAAACCTGCTGATGTAAAGACCATTCCCGGTTTTATGACCCAATCAGCAGAAGAACTAGAATTGCTGTTAAAAGATATGGGACTGGCCATGGGACTAGGAGATATTGCATTTTGTCAGCAATATTTTCGTGATGTGGAAAAACGCAACCCGACAATCACAGAAATCAGGGTGTTGGATACGTATTGGTCAGATCATTGCCGGCACACCACTTTTTTCACTGAAATTGAAAATGTAAATATAGGAACAGGTCATTTTTCAGAGCCGATTGCTAAAGCCTATGATCAATATTGTAAAGCTAGATCCCTTGTATATCAGGATCGACAAAAAGATATCTGCTTGATGGATATCGCCGTGATGGGGATGAAAGAATTGCGTCTGCAAGGCAAGCTCACAGATCTGGATGACTCGGAAGAAATTAATGCCTGCAGCATTGTTGTTCCTGTAGATGTGGATGGCAGCATCGAAGAATGGCTGGTTATGTTTAAAAATGAAACCCATAATCATCCAACGGAGATTGAGCCTTTTGGTGGTGCAGCGACTTGTTTAGGCGGAGCCATTCGGGATCCATTATCGGGCAGATCGTATGTGTATCAAGCCATGCGTGTTACAGGGAGCGGTGATCCTCGTGCAAAGGTAGAAGATACGTTGCCAGGGAAATTGCCACAGCGCAAAATAACCTTGGGAGCTGCAGCAGGTTATAGTTCCTATGGAAATCAAATTGGCTTAGCCACAGGTCAAGTAGCAGAAATTTATCACGAAGGTTTTATCGCAAAACGAATGGAAATCGGCGCAGTGATTGCTGCTGCTCCAAAAGAAAATGTAGTACGCGAACGACCGGCAGTGGATGACATCGTAGTTGTATTGGGCGGAAAAACGGGTCGGGATGGCTGCGGCGGGGCAACGGGCTCCTCAAAAGAGCATACGGAGGAATCCCTGGCAACCTGCAGTGCAGAAGTACAAAAAGGCAATCCGCCTACGGAACGAAAAATACAGAGGCTGTTTAGAAATCCCAAAGCAAGTCGGATGATTAAACGTTGTAATGATTTCGGCGCAGGTGGGGCATCTGTTGCTATTGGAGAATTGACAGACAGCCTGGTCATAGATTTAGATGCGCTGCCGAAGAAATATGAAGGTCTGGATGGTACAGAACTGGCGATTTCCGAATCTCAGGAGCGTATGGCTGTAGTCATAGCACCTCATCATCTGGAAGAATTCATGTCCTATGTCGCAGCAGAAAATCTGGAAGCGGCAGTAGTGGCAAAAGTAACGAATACTGGGCGACTCGTCATGTTATGGCGGGGAATTCCCATTGTTGATATTAGCCGGGAGTTTTTAAATACGAATGGTGTTAAACAAAAAGTAAATGTACAGGTTATTGCTCCGGTAGAAGCCGAGAATTATTTTACTGCTGCGGAAAGTGAGATAGACAATCTGGAAACAGCTTGGCTTGATAATCTGCGTGATCTCAATGTATGCAGCCAAAAAGGTCTCGTGGAAATGTTTGACAGCACGATTGGTGCAAGTACGGTTTTAATGCCATTTGGCGGTAAATACCAAACCACACCGGCAGAAGGAATGGCAAGTAAAATTCCTGTCCTTAAGGGAAATACGAATACAGCCACGTTAATGACCTACGGATATGATCCCCAGCTATCCACCTGGAGTCCATTTCACGGTGCGGTGTATGCGGTTGTGGAAGCGGTAGCAAAAATCGTGGCTATGGGTGGTGAATATCACACCGTCCGCCTGACCCTGCAAGAGTATTTTGAAAGATTAGGGCAGGATGCGGTAAAATGGGGTAAACCTTTTAGTGCTCTTTTAGGCGCTCTTCATGCGCAAGAACAGTTTGCAATTCCGGCCATCGGCGGCAAGGATAGTATGTCTGGAACCTTTAAAGAACTGACGGTTCCTCCAACTTTAGTGGCTTTTGCCGTCAACGTGGTTCAAGCGAGTCACGTGATTTCTCCAGAGTTCAAAGAGATCGGAAGTCAAATCATACGAGTACCCTTAGTTCGTGATGCATATGAATTGCCAGATTTTCCTGTTGTGTGTCAGAACTATGCTAACATTACTCAATTCATAAAAGCTGGTCATGTGTTAGCCGCTCATACCATTAAAAGGGGCGGTTTAGCAGCCGCTATTAGTAAAATGAGTTTTGGTAATAAAATTGGCATGACCTTTACTTCTCCTGTATCACCCCAAGAGTTATTTGCTGCGGATTATGGTTCTCTGATATTGGAGATTCCTTCTGATATCTCTGTAAAAGAAGTTTTAGGTGAGATGAGTTATTCTGTCTTAGGTCATACAAAGGCACAACTAAGCATAGATATCAACAGTTATTCCATTGACCTTGAAAAAGCGCAAACTGCCTGGGAACAGCCTTTAACTAAGGTTTTTGCCACACAGACTGAAATCAGTAAGGAAAAACCGAAGCAGGAGTTGTTTGCCAGCAATGCGAAAAAAGCAAAACATTCTTTTGCCAAGCCTCGCATCTTTATTCCGGTTTTCCCCGGGACGAACTGCGAATATGATTCTGCCAAAGCATTTGAAATAGCAGGCGGCATCGTCGATACGATGGTCATTCGCAATCTCACCCCATCAGCAGTAGAAGAGTCTATAGATGAAATGGTCAAGTCTATAGAGCAATCTCAAATTATTATGCTGCCAGGTGGTTTTAGCGCTGGAGATGAGCCAGACGGCTCAGGCAAATATATTGCTACCATGTTTAGAAATCCCAAAATTAAAGAAGCCCTGCGGGAATTTCTATCACAAAAAGACGGCCTGATGCTGGGCATCTGCAATGGTTTTCAGGCTCTTATTAAATTAGGTTTAGTGCCTTATGGCGATATTGTTGATTTATCACCAGAGTGCCCTACGCTAACCTATAATCAAATCGGCAGACATATCTCTTGTATGGCAAACACGAAAATTGTATCTAAACTTTCTCCCTGGTTTCATAACATAGAATTAGGTGAGGTTCATACTATTCCCGTATCCCATGGTGAGGGTCGTTTTGTTGCCAGCAGTGCAGTGCTAAACAGCTTGCGGCAAAAGGGACAAATTGCTACTCAGTATGTGGATGAAACAGGACAGCCTACCTATGACATCCGTTATAATCCTAACGGATCTGTAGAAGCAGTAGAAGGAATTACCAGCCCAGACGGGAGAATATTAGGAAAAATGGGTCATTCAGAACGAATTGGCAATCAGGTAGTGAAAAATGTCCCTGGCAGCAAAGATCAACAGCTATTTGCTGCTGGTATTGGGTACTTTAAATAAAATAGAAAAAAAGTAAAAGTAAAAAAGACTACAATTTTTGATGATGTCCAGAAGGACTTGTCATAAATTGTAGTCTTTTTACTTTTCTTTACATTACAATTTTGTAAATAAATATATGATTTTAATAAAAAATGTTAAAATCTATACCTTTTGGCAGATGAAATAGGCATTAAAATGTATTATTGTATCAGTAATGGTTTATATTGGTAAGGAAAATGCTGGAAAGGAGGTGAAAAGCGGATTGATACAAACAAATTTTAGAAAGAATCCGGCGTTTCTTTTCCTTTTGCTGCTCGTACTGCTCATCTTTTTTTTGAACACCTCCCACAGCGTGACGGCGGCGGAAACAGTAAAAAAACATGAAGTCGTCTTCCTTCTCGATGTCAGCAATTCTATGAATACGACAGATGTGGAAAAACTCGCGCCGGATGGTCTGGAAGAAATTTTATATACATTGCCATCGAATTATTCAGTAGGCCTTGTTACCTATGGCAGTGAAGTACAGGTGGCAAAGCCGTTAGACGCCAAACGAGAACCAATTAGTGCTGCGCTGCGCCAGGTGAACTACACCGGTTATACGAACGCCGGGGCGGGACTGGAGAGAGCGTTGACGTTATTCAAGGATAGTACAGCAGATCAAACGCTGGTTTTGCTGACCGACGGCGAAATTATGTTGGACAACGCGGGCGCGACGCGAGTTTCCGAGGAGCAGTTCAACCGTGGGATGCAGACGGCTTCGGAGCGCGGTATCCGCGTCTGTACGGTTGCAATCGGTGATCCGGGCAACGTGCTGCAGGCAAATATTTACGATTCTGCCAACCGCCAGGGAGTGTTGTTTAACATTAGTGATGTCGCGCAGCTAAGCGACGTTGCCAAAAAGATTTTATATGAGGTATTCGGCATTGCCAAAACAGCCATCAGCAGCGGTGATCTGCAAAGCGATACGCTGCGCGTGCGCTTGCCGCTTGCACGCAGCGACTCAATCAATGGAGTGAAAATTCTCCTCACTTCCACTGTGCCGTTAGGCAATATCGGCGCCAGCTACACAGCCCAAAGCGGCGAAATTTTAGCCGGCAAACGATTTGCCGTCTTGAACCTGCAGCATCCGCAAAGCGACACGGCAGAGATTCGTTTCGGGTCTGCGGGCGGCGGAAATGTGCAGGCCGACCTGATTCTGGAAATGATTGCGTCGATTCAAGTGGAAGTGAAGAATACGACCCTTGGGCAATCGGAGCAAAAGACGGTCGAGGTGCGGCTGATTCCCGTCAGCGATGCAAATCAGAATCTGCATCTTTTGAATGACCCTTATTTTGAAGGAAAATCGGTCCGTGTAATGGCGGACGGTCAGGAAATCACGGCGGTGGTGGAGAAAGGAGCAATCCGCTTTTCTCTGCCAGCTGATAGCACACGCAGCGTGGCTGTGAAAGTCCGCTACGAAGATCTCGGTGTCAACATCATTGCGCCGGATACAACAACTGTGCAGATCAACCAACAGGAAGGATATGGGGAAATGATTGCGTTCGTTGGGGCCATTGCCATTGCAATCGCTGTGCTGGTCTGGTGGAGATCGCGAGAACCGAAACCGCTGCCGCCGGCTCCACCGCCCGCAAGCCGCTACGAATACGCCGGCAAACTTAAAATCTATGTCACTAAGGCGCCGGACGACAGCGACATCGCACCCATGGAATACAATTTGTACCGCCACTTCAAGAAAGAAGAAATCAGTCTGGGGGCACTTCTGGAAAACTGTGGACTTTCCTTAGTCCTGGACGGCGCGTATAAAGTCTTTTTCAGTCCGGGTGCCAACAAGGCGCTGGTTCTTACGAACAAGTCGGACTGCACCATTTTGAAAAACCGAGACTTGTTGGTGAAAGATCATAGCTGCCTCGTCTATTTCCATGAAAGAATTCATATTACGTTTGAGGACGAGCGCAGCGAACTGATCTTAGAATACAAAAATGTCAAGCCGTCTGAACGGCCCTAATGCAAAGGAGTGGACAAATTGGCTATTATTACGCAAACAAACCGGACCATGCTTTTAGAAGAGATCAATCCCGAGAAGCTCGACCTGCTCACCATGGTGGGCGATGTGAAGGGAATGGACAGCCTTAACGATGAGAAGATCAAAGAGATCAACGAGCATCTCTCGGTCAAGAGCTTTGACGAATTCTTGGAAAAATTCGATCCTGTCGTCTATTCCTTTTACAATGCCAACAACCAGCGCGTCATGTACACACTGAAAAAACCGGAAACCATTCCGGATGAACTGCTGACGGAAATCCATCTCAACATGCACAACGATTTTCTCAAGATGCTGCTGACGCTGGTGGAAACGAAGCGTTCGCAAGGACTCTTAAACGTTGATTTTAAATTTGAGAAATTGACCAATCTGATCTCGCCAGCCAAGGTCATGGAAGACATCCGCCAGATCAGAAAAGAAATGCGCTACGTCTACTCCGAATACGCGTTGCTTGAAGAAGGCGACCCGAAAAGACTCGACGTGGGCGACAAGCTGAACGTCATGTTTGAAGAAGCCAGCATGAACTACAACAATGTAATGGCCATGCTGCCGCTGGCGATCGAAGACATTAAGACGCGGCTGCTTCTGGGCGCGGGCGGCGACGGCAAGAACAATACGCCGCTTACCTTAGGCGTACTGTCGATGGGCGAGGAAGGTGAACTGAAGATACTTGAAGCGCCGAAACCGGAAACCAAAGCCCTGGCCACCCTCGACGACCAGATCAATCAGGGACTGATCACGGCGATTGAGGAGGACTACCAAGCGATAAACGAGGAAAATCACAATGACTATGTCAAGGCGCTCGTCGCTCGGACGTTCTGCCCGCTGCCGTCCACCATCGTATCGACCGTCGATGCGGAAAAAGAAATCGCCAACTACAACTCCTATCTGGAATTTTATAAAACCGCCAAAGACGATTTCATCAAAACAGTCAAGCCTCTTATCGAAAAAGTGCTGGGCGTCAGGTTATTCTTTGAACAATATCCGGCCAAGCTTAAAGGCATGCGGCCGACCCTCCTCATTACCAACGCCAGCAACGAAATGGTAGCCAAAGCGTCCAATATTCCTCGCCTGATCACCTTCCTCAACACGGTCAATGCGAAAAATGACTTCAACAATACGGTCTGGTATTCGATCTTCCCGTCCGTATCCCTCGATCAAAACTCCAAGATGAAGCTGACGCGCGAACGGTTCCAGGGCAACAAGATCGTCGAAAATCCCAACGTCAACAGCGTGGAATCGCTGGCCCGCATCCTCGACGTCATGAAAGACTATCGGGTGCAGTGCTTCTTCAGCTACGAGACGGGCGACAAGACGACCTTCAACTACATGGCCACGGAAGGCATCGACAAATTCGTCGAGCGCTGCACAAGCCTGACTGGCAAACCCTACAGTGAATTTGCAATCCCCTGCGTTCCGAACTTCACCATCGTGCCGAAGGACAAATCCGGTGTCGTGCTCGACAAAAAAATGTTCTTAAACGACGCCAATATGGCAGAACTATCTGGCGCCAAGGAAGACATCATGAAGCTGTGGATCGACGGCGTCTATATCGGCGCGGCCTTCGTCGCGGCAGGTCTGTACGCGGCCACGCAATGCCCGGAATACCTCAAGAAAACCTTCAAACGCAACGTTGACACCGAACTGCCCGGCGTGCGCTTTGACATCGAAGCCGGTGACCACCCGTTGCGTGTGCGGACGTCTCTGGCCAAAGAAATCACCGGGTTTACAAATAGTATCAAGGATGATATTAACCGCAAGAATTTTGGTTTCGTGTTCTCTTCGGAAAACGCTGCCTTTGACGGCCTGAACATTACGGACATCATGGTCTACAAGGCGCGCAACCTCCTCTACGACGCGGAGCTTGGCGTGTACGAGCCGATCTACAAGACACAGGTTACGACATACATCGAACGCGTTCTGCGCCACGGCACCGGCGATTTCAAACAGGACAACATCATCAAATTCTTCTCCAACAATCCGCAGAGCCAAAAGAGTCTGTGGATCGGCAAACGCGATAAGGTCAACTCGATCATCAGCGAAGGCGACGACATCAACTACGTCATCGACGAAGCCAACGGCATCTGCACGCTGGATATCACGTTCAACGGTAACGTGAAGAACCTTGAAATCGAGATCAACCGCCTGACGTCGGCGGGCCGGAGCGCGTAAAACGTTGTCCGAATGCCGGCGCGAATTTTAAAATGTATTTGCCATATCCGATTTGCGTCCGGCAAGTTTATATATAAAAAATGAAATGGAGGAATTGGTATGGGTTTCAGATTAAAGGTAACTGGCGGACCGGAGGAAATTGCATTTGATGAAAGAGCGGTCCTGAAGGCGGAGTTTTTCTCCGACTCGCCAAACGACTCCAATGCAAGAGCGACCGATGTGGCGCTCAGCATCAAAGTGTGGGGCAAAATGCTCTACTCCCTCGGCGGCAAAGAAGCCGACGCCACACTGAACGTGGCGAAATGGTCGCAGGTACCGAGTGAAAAGGCGGACTGCTACAGAAGCGCCCAGCTTGACATCGTCGCCGCCAGCCAGATGGTACGGCAGTACACGCTGCCGGACGCCTTCGTGATGGAATACAAGGAAGAACTCGACGACGAAACCGGCGTCGGCACCTTCTATCTCCACATGAAGCAGAAAAAAGACCAGAATGCCGCAGTGAAGCTTGACGGCGGCTTCGGGGCGGAATAAGCGAAAGGAAGGGTGAAACAATATGGCATTTAGAATCAAAATAGAGGGACAGGAACCGTTTGACATTCCGCCGGAATGCACCAAAAGCGTAAAATTTACGACGGAAATTCCACTCGACTCCGATGCGCGTACCAAAGATGTGGGCACGGGCCTCGTCATTATCGGAAAAATCCTCGCCGCCACTGACGGCGACCCAGATGACAGCACGCGCAAAATGGCATTGTGGTCCGTCGTACCGGCGGAAAAAGCCGACTGCTACCGCAAAGTCACCATTGAGCTGACCGCGGCAGGCGTAATCGAACGAAAATACCACTTTCCCAATGCGTTTGTCGTCGATTATCAAGAAGAATACGGCGATGTGGACGGCACAGGCACCTTCACGCTGGCGCTTCGCCAGAAGAAGGACAAGTTTGCGAACGTTACCGTAGAAGGCGGATACCCTGCCTAAGAAAAGCGAAAAGGCGTGTCCCGGTCGGACACGCCTTTTCTAAATTGACTGACGAAAGCGAGTGACAAAATGAATCTGAATCCTTATGCAATATTGGGAGTGTCAAAGGACGCTGGCGAAGACGAGATCAAAAAGGCGTACCGGAAACTTGCCAAAAAATATCATCCGGACGTCAACCGAAACAATCCGGCAGCGGAGCAAAAATTCAAGGAGGTCGGCGAAGCCTACCAGATACTAAGCGACAAACAGGCGCGCCGGTCCTACGATGAGGCAGCGCAAAAAACGGCCGCGGCGGCTAAAGAACCCCGGCGGCAGTCCACCGACACTTCGGACGGCGGCGCGTTTGACATTGCCAATATGGCGCAAGGCATGCAAGGCAGCTTTGAACGTTACTTCGGCATCGATCCGCAGACAGGCAAGGTTACGCGCGAGGAAAAACTCAACGTCAACGCCAAAAAAAAGAAGAACCCGCTCGATACGACAGCCATGTTCGAAGGCTTTTTTTCCGACTTCAAAAAGTGAGGAGGTGTATCAATGGACAAGAAAAAAAATATCGACCTGGCCATCGCGATCCTGTGCGGTCTGGTCGTCCTGATTGCACTGTACGGGATGGAAGACGCGCCCAACGGTTTATATATTGCAGTTTGCGCTGGCAGCGGTTTTATCACCTTCCTGGTCTTTTATCTGACGGCCGCCACCGAAGAGCGGGCCGCGCATGAGAGCAAGCCGGTTCAGGAGGGGGGCGCCATTACGGAACTGTTATTACTCAATGAAGAGGAAAACCCCATTGCTGCCTGGGATATGTTCTGCAAGACGGCCCTGGTAATTGGCAAGGACATCAAAGAAAACCATGTGGATATTAACCTGAACCAGAGCGTCTACGCCTCGATGATCGACATCGAGCATGCGGTTTTAAATTACGCCGACAACCACTGGTACATCGAAGATCTGGGCTCGAAAAACGGAGTCGTGCTGCAAAAAAAAGTCGACGACCGGAAATATAAGCTTGCCGCCGACCAGCCGTGCAAGCTGGACGCGGGCGACGTCATCATCGTCGGCCTGACCAAACTGCTGGCAAGATAAAACATTAGAGAAAGAAGGAATCGTATGAGCAATTTAATTCGCTGCCAAAACGGGCATATGTTTAGTTCCCGGCGCTACGGAACCGTCTGCCCGTACTGCAATATAGAGACGGCTACCAAAGAAAAAAAGGAAACCGGCCAGACGGACGTAGATGTGGAAGAACTGCTGTTTTTAGAAGACGTGCAGCCTGTTTGCGGCTGGATCGTTTGTATTTCGGGGCCGCGGCAGGGCAAGGACTACAAGATTAAAACCGGCAAAAACTTTATCGGCCGCGCTGACGATATGGACATTCAGATTCTCGGTGACAACAAAATTTCGCGCCGTAATCACGGCATCATCGTTTTTGACCCCAAGAAAAAAGAAATGGTGCTCTTACCGGGCGAATCGAACGGCATCGTCTACCATCAGGGTGACGCCGTCTATACGCCGAAAGTGTTAAATACATACGATGTCATCGAACTGGGCGACAGCAAATTCCTCTTTATCCCGTTCTGCGGCGAGCAATTTAACTGGGAAGATGTGAAGAAGCCGAAAGATACGGAAAACAGCAATGCGGGAGCAAAAGCATGATCCATGCACCGGCTGCCCTTATCCTCGTGCTGTCCATAGCAGTGATTGCCCTAGTCATTAAGCGGATGACGCTTACGCCTGCCTACAATACCAGAGTGGGTCAGTGCATGACCATCGGCGACCGCGAAGTACAGGAAGACGATTACGGCGTTCTAGCAAATCAGACGGGAACGCTGCTGGTGCTGGCCGACGGCATGGGCAGGAAATACGGCGGCAAAATCGCCGGGCGCGTCGCCGTGGAGACATTCGTGGACTTATTTAAAGAATACAAGGCGTTTGAAAAACCGCAGTATTACTTCCGCAAAGCCTTTCATGCAGCCAATCGCGCTATATTGAACAAGGTGGAAGACGGGCGCGGCTCGGCCAGCGTCGCCGCGGCCCTCATTGCCGACCATACGCTCTACTACGCCCTCGTCGGCAATATCAAAATCGCCGTCTATCACGGCGGCGACCTCGTGCCGGTCAGCGAAGGCCATACCATTAGCGTGCTGGCCCAGCAGAAATACCTGCAAGGACGTCTGGCAAAAAAAAGCGCCATCGAGCTCTTGGATCGGCACCGTCTGTATAACTTCGTCGGCCAGGACGGCTTTAAAGATATTGAATTTTTCAGCCAGCCGCTGCCGCTGCGCGCCGGCGACGCCGTTGTCCTTATCAGCGACGGCATCTACGAAACGCTGCTCTGGCGCGAGATCGAGCACGAGCTTGCGCAAGGCCGGGACGCGCAGCAGCAGGCGCTCCGGATTATCGAACGCGTTAACCGCAGTAAACTACCCAACAAAGACAATGCCAGCATTGTTATCTATAGATGTTAGACTTTGGCAGCCAAAATCCAGCGTCCAACGTCCATACAGGGGGATTCTATGAAAAAGCTGAACAGTGAATTTAAAACCGCATTTATATCGGAAGCCGGGGCGGCGCTGACGAACAACGACTATTTTGCCTTCGTCGAACAGGACGACTATGCCTGTTACGTCATTGCCGACGGCATTACAGACCTGGCGCAGTCGGAAAGCGCCCAAAAGGCGGTCGAGAGCGTCATCCTGCACTTTCAGGAACGTCCTTCACTGACGCGGCGGGCCTTGCGCGCCTGCCTGGAAAGCGCCAACCGCGATCTTCTGCAGGCGAATGGCCGCGAAGTGCTCAAGGCATCGGTAACCGTGATTGTCACCGACTATGAAGCCGTACGCTACGCTGTTGCCGGCAACACACGCTTCCGCCTGTATCGCGACGGCACGCTAAATACAAAATCAAAGGACATGTCCTTAAGCCAGGACCTGGTCGAAAAAGACGAAATCACGCCCAACGTGCTGTCAAGACACGAAGAAAGGCATAACCTCTATACCTACCTCGGACAAGAAAAAGATTTCCGTCCCCACATATCCGGCAAGCTGAAGCTCATGGATGGCGACATCGCCGTGCTGTATACGCGTGGCATCTGGGAAAACCTTGACGAGGCCGACATCGACGACATTTTTTCCGAGACGACTGACGATCCCCAGGAACCGCTGAACAACACCGAAGAAATGCTGCTGTCGAAGCAGCCGCCCAACCTTGACAACTACACGATGGCGGCCGTCTTTATCAACAAAATCTTCACAGACCCCAACCGCGATCGCCGTCGCAAACGCATAATCAAGATAACGATTATTGTCCTTATTGTGCTCCTCATTGTGAGTATTATTGCCTACGTCCTGTACAGTAGGCACAAAGACAAAGTGGACGAAATGAACCTCAGGGCGGACAGCACCATTGCCTGCATCCAGGATAACAACTACATCCGGGCCAGGGAAGAAGTAAAAAAAGCCCTGCAGCAAGCGGAAAATCTCAAAGACAAGGAAAAAATCCAGCAGCTTACTAACTATCTGCGGTTGATTGAAAGCGTGATCACGGCTGACGATGCCTATCAGAACCAGAAATTCGACGATGCGTATCAAGGCTATCAGACGGCACAGGAACGGTCTCGCTACGCCGATAAACTCGGCGAGGCTTACATTAACCGCCGGATTTCGAACGCTGAAGACAACCTGACAGTTGCCGACTTCATCAATCTCGGCGACAAAGCTATGGAACAAGGCGACCTTGGCCAGGCCGAAGTGTACTACCTGCGGGCCAAAGCATTTGCTGCCAAAATCCACGCCGCCGACGGAAAAGTACAGGCGCAGACCGCACTTGACAAATTGTACGACGCTAAACAAAAGAAAAAAGACGAACAGGAAAAGAAAGACAAACAAAGGTTAACTGGCGATATCAGTGATTTAATTACTCAGGGTGACACACTTTCAGAGTATGGCGATCTGGATATGGCCGAACAGAGATACCTGGCCGCGCGCTCTCTGGCAGCGGTACATTACGACGCTGACGGCAAAAAAGAAGCCCTGGCGGCGCTTGACAAGCTCGGTCAGGTCAGAGGCAAAGCGGCGGCGGCAGCGCAAAAAGAAGCGGAAAAACACGCCGCCGAGTATACGACCGCCGCCGCCCTCGTCGGACAGGGGGATGCCGCGTTCGCCAACGCCGACTACATCGGAGCGGCGGCCAGTTATAACGCGGCGCTGTCTCAGTACACAGCGCTCGGCGATACGGCCCAGAGCGCCATCCTCAGCGGCAAACTGCAAAATATGGCCGCCAAGCAACAAGCCCTCGACCAGCAAAGGGCCGACGCCGCGGCGACACAAGCCCAGGCCGGCGAACTCTACGCGCAGAAAGAATACACGGCGGCCAAACAAGCGTACCGCCAAGCGCAGCAGCTCTATCTGGCCCTTGGCAACCAGGCGAAAGCGGACGAGATCAAGACCATCCTCGACCGAATCGACGCCGACGCCGCGATTATGTCGGCGCTGCCGCAGTAACCGACGTCAGACCCTGAGCGCAAACGGATGGTTTCGCTCAAGTCCCAAGTCTGCTGTCTTATGGAGGCTATACTTTATGGATAAATACGGTTATACCTTGAATATTGATGGCAATGCGATCAAAAAAATGCAAAACTGCTATTATAAACGCGACCTGGAACTGATGACGGGGCATCAGCTCCGGGAAATCTGCCGGCGGGAAAAGATCATTCACGGAGTGGTAAGCCCCCTCGACAAGGACGATCTGATTCGCGTCATTCTCCGGTATCGCGGCGCTGATGAGAACCTTTTGATCAAAACGTATGATGAAGAAGGGTACGCGGCTTTGCAAAACGTGATTTCCAGGGTTCAGATCCACTACGAAACGGACATTCGGCCGGACTGCAGCGCCAAAATTGTCGTCTATGAAGGGCTGTCCCTCGACTATTATGACGGACTGACCATTAAATATCATGCCAAACTGGCCGGGACGAACGCCTTGATCGTCAGCGCCGACAATACCCTGTGCGGTATCCTGAATGTCGAGACGAAAGGCGGCGGCAAAGAATCCCTGTATCTGACCAAATCGGCCGGACTGCCCTGCAGTGAAGCCCAAATCAAGAACTACAGCCTGCTGTGCATGAACAAGGCGAGCTCCGAAATGTTGCACCGCATTTATAGCGGCGATTACGCCTATATGCCGCAGCACCTGATCGTCTATCGTGTGCCGCTTTTAGACTTTATGGTGAAAAAGCCGGTGTCGCTTACCATGCCGATTGCCATCGACTTTGGCACCACGAGTACCACGGCCGGCGTGTATTTGGACAGTCTCTATTTCGAGCGCACCAACATGGAGCCGGGACAGCTCGGTCTGCTGGAAAACGACGTCAATTACGCCGTATTCTACGATACCACCCAGGACTATCAGGAGACGACGCTCCTGCCAAGCGTGGTCGGCGTTCTGGCCATCAATGGCGGAACGGAGCCGGAATACCTGTTTGGCTATGATGCCGTAAAACTGGCCAATTCCAGCTATATCGACGAAGGCTTCTGCGTTTTCTACGACATCAAGCGCTGGATCGGCGACTATGAAAAGAGCGAGGAAATCATCGACAAACAGGGTCGGCGCGCTTTTGTCAAACGCAAGGATATTCTCAAAGCGTATTTCCGCCATATTGTCGAAGCCATGAAAAGCCGCTTTAAATGCGATATCCAGGCCGTACATATTTCCAGCCCCGTCAAACAAAAATACCTGTTTCAGGCGCTGTTCGCCGAAATCCTGCCCGAATACGCCGTGGAAAAAGACGATATGCTCGATGAGGGAATCGCCGTACTCTACAATACCATCTCCGAAATGATCACGCAAAAGAGCGCCCAGGAAAATACGACGTATAAAGCGCTCATCATCGACTGCGGCGGCGGCACGACCGACTTATCCTCCTGCAGCTTCCGCGTCAGCACGCAGCGCGTCTCCTATAAAATCGACATCGAAACCGCCTATGAAAACGGCGATACCGACTTCGGCGGCAACAACCTGACCTTCCGCATCCTGCAGCTTTTGAAAATACGGCTGTACAAAGCGCTGGCGCCGCGGGACCGTCAGGAGGAGATCCCGGACATCAACGACCTTTTGAATACCTTCGACCTCGACGTGTTCCGGTATGTGGACGAATACGGTCCGCATAAAATTTACGAACAATTCGACGCCGCTTACGCCGAAGCCGAAACGTTCTTACCGACCAAATTCCGCGACTGGGAAAAGCTCAGCCGCACCGAATACTACAAGGTGAAAAACAATTTCTATTTTCTTTTCTCTACCGCCGAGCGCATCAAAAAAGAATTCTACAATAAAGTCGGCACGCTGCGCGTCGGCCTGTCCTGCGACGAAAAGAGCGAACCGTCGGCCACCATGCTCTTCGTTGACAAATGGAAACTGACGGCGATGCAGGGCAAAGAACTCATAACCGTCAAGGCATTTCCCAAAGTGTATTTCAGCATCTTTGACATCATGCTCATTCTGCGGGCCGACATTTACGGCGTCATCCACAAATTTATGGACGAGATGTATGACAGCCACGAACTTGATGAATACACCATGATCAAGCTTACCGGCCAGTCCTGCAAAATCGATCTTTTCCGCGACGCGTTAAAAGAATTCGTACCGGGCAAGACCATCAAATTCAAACGCAAATCCGGTGATCTTTCCGACGATTTCGAGCTAAAAATGACGTGCATCGACGGCGCCTTAAAGTACCTCAAAGACAAAAAATACGGCTTTGCCGACGTCAAAATCACCAGCCGTACACCGGCGCTGCCGTATATTATCACCGCCTACACCCATACCGGCCGGGAAATTGTCCTGATCCACGGACTGCAAAAGGGCAAAAGCTGCGGGCATATCTCGCGCAATATGGACGATCTGACCCTGAAGCTCTATCTCAAGGACATGAACGAAAAGGTACGCTATAATTTCACTTACGCCTGTACGTTAGGCGAATTTTGTGCGATGGAATACGAAAAAATCTGCGAAGTGTACGGCGTCAATATCCCCCAGGACGACGTCGACAGCATTGTCGACCGCGAAGTGAAGTTCTTTGCCTGGACGGAATCGCGCCGTTGGGGATTTCTCGTCCTGCCGGTCTATCGCGACGGCGAAATCCTGATGCTGGGACGCTCGCAGTTCTTCAGCTTCGAAAGCGACGCTTGGGTGGAGAATTTCTTCGACGGGACAAAATGACAACCGACGCATAAGGAGGGTATCGATGAAAAAAGCAGCCCGATGGATGGCGGCACTCCTGCCGGTGATTGTCGTGCTGGCCGCACTGCCTCAAGCGCAAGCGATAAACATCAGCCAGGACGACGTAAAGAAAATTGCCATCGCCGGTACGGCAGTGGCGGCGGTAGAAAAAATGAAAGCAAAAGCCAAACCTCCGGCAGTGCCGAAAACGCCCCAGGTGGATATTCCCGGTGCATCGCCGGAAAAACCGGCGGCCAATAAAAAAGAAGCCAAAAAAGCAGCCAGTGAAAAAGCCGATGCCGCCAAACAGGCGGCCGACGAGGCATTTGGGCAGGTAGAGGCCATGGCCAAAGCCGGCGACATCCAGGCACAGTATATCTTAGGAATAGCATACTATACCGGCCGCCAGGTAGAACCAGACGATAAGGCGGCGGTCGAGTGGTGGCGCAGGGCGTCCATCAGTGGCCACCCGGACGCCAGCGCCTATGTGGGGCTTGCCTATGCCGAAGGCTTCGGCAATAGGCCGAAAAGCCCGGCGGAAGCCGAGCGGCGTTACCTGCGGGCCGAACAGGACGGCTCGGCGCTGGCCAGCGTGCTGCTGGGCATTGACGGCTATAAAACGAACATGCCGGCGGACAAAGCGGTGGCTGTGAAGCGGTTCCGTACGGCGGCGCAGCAGGGCAATCCCCAGGCGAAAGACTTTCTTCAAAAAATTGGGCAGAAAGGGACGGACGCCAAACTGGACTTTGGCGAAAATCTCGACTGGAAAAAAGAAGCAGAAAAGACACCCCTAACCGAACTCTATACCCAGGCGGGCACCAATGCATTCTGGGGCCGCCTTGTCGCCCAGGACTACGCGGCTTCTGTCCGCTGGTGGCAACTCGCCGCCAGTCAGGACTATGCGGCGGCGCAGGCGCTGCTGGGAACGGCGTATTACACTGGACGCGGTGTGGAGCAGGACGAAAAAAAAGCGGTTGCACTTTTAAAAACGGCGGCGGCCCAAAACGAGCCGCTGGCTCAGTATATGCTGGGCAAGGCCTACCTGGCTGGCAATGTGGTGCAGAAAAACAAGGAACTGGCGCTCAAGCTTTTCCGTGCGGCCGGCGCAGCCGGTATCGCGGATGCACAGCAGCAAGCGGACAGGCTGGAGAAAGAGGGATAGACATGCGCATATTTGACGAAGAATTTGACATGCGAAGTTATATAAAAAAACGGCTGCTTGAAATTGATAATCTGGAAAGCCGCCGTGTCTTCACATCCGTTGTCGAAGGAATGTTTCTCGAACTGCATGGCGAAATCGAAGCAGAGTACAAGGGACTGGAGCAGCGTGTGTTTGAAGAAGTGCCGATGCCGGTGGAAGGTCCGGCGATTATAACGAATATTATTGATCGCAGGCTCTATGACGTAACAGATGACTTTTTACTGCCCATGCGGCCGGAAGACATGCGGCCTCATCAGGTGGACGCCGAAGCGCTCCTTACAAGCCTCAATGAAAAGTCGCCGTTTTTTCTCTATACGGTTTTTCTGCAGGCAGACCATCTGGAAGCCTGCCAATTCGACCGGCCCGAACGAAATTTCCGCGGTGTCATCAAGACACGGCACAGCGAATACACCGCGCAGTTTCATGTCCGCCGCAACCTGGCGTACAGGCGGCAGATTGAAGATTTGTACCGGATTTTTCACTTGAACTATCTGCCCTGGCGCAGCGTCTGTGCGCCGTATTTATACAAATTGTTCGACGTCTATATCGACGGGATCGAAAACTGGAACGCACAGGAAATGATTGAAGAAGCCGTAATTGACTTCGAAGAATACGCCCCGGCGATCCGTTACCATCAGGTGCCGCTGTGGAATCTGGAGACGGTTGCCATCCGTACGAGTACCTATCCGGAGCCGTGTGTGGACAAGATTAATTACGAACACCGGATTTTTCGGCATAAATTCCAGGAAGATGCGCGGTATCTTGTGACCAATTCCGATGTGAGCGTTGCTAACATCCGCTGGACCAAAGGCGATCTTCTGATCACCTGCCCGCTGGAAGATCCTGTGACCTGGGAAATGTACCAGTGCAATCCCCAGGCCAAGCGTGAGTATCCCAACCGGCTAATGGGCAACGCCAAACAGGTGTCTTTCGCCGATACGCTCATGGGCGTATTCCGGCAGCCGATCAAAACCAAGCTGGAACTGAGCCGGTTGATTCAGGCCTGCGGCTACGAACGGGACCTGACCTTTGCTGGCGTGGAGCTGGTAGCCAATTTTCCTGACAAAGAAACCTATATCGTGGACGACTTCATCCGGGACGAACTCAGGACAGGTACCTGGAAAACGGCAATGCGCCTTGATTTTCAGCCTGCCGACTACGATTTTTACCTCAACCGGGATATTATGAGTTTTTTGGTGGGCGTGGTGCAGCGTCACTTTCCGGAATACGAATGCTGCGGCCGGCTGGTATAAGGAGGTGGAGCCGTGAATTTTATTTGGGACATCGTTTTACAGGCCGAAGCGCAAGGCATGGACAAAGCCGAGCTCTTGTTTCAGCAGGCGAAAGAATACAGTCCGTATTGCGAGCAGGCCTTCCCCTGCATCAATCAGGACAGGCTCGAAAGCACGGTTGTCGAGATCAACGCGCTCTATCGTTTCAGCCACATTTTTCAGGAACTTTTGCATCCCGAGCTGCTGGCCCGGCCGGAAAACCGGGATCTTGCCCAATGCGTCGCCTGCTTTTTCGATGTAGTCGTGCATCTCTTGAGTGAAATCGATTTAAAGCACGGCCTTACCAAACGGGAATACTTCGTCCGCCAACTGCGGGCTGAGCTTTTGGACGGCGTTTACGGCCGGGAAGCGGCCGCGGCGGTAGCGGTCATGGACCGGAAGCTGCAATTTAGTCTGGCCAACGAACTCCTAACCCAGCTTCAGACCGGAACCAGCCTGCGGGTTTTCCGCCGGGCGGTCCGGACGGCCTTTACCGGCAGCCTGCTGTACCAAAGCAATTATAACAACAAAGAACTGCTCTTGTATCTCGGTGAGAAAGAAACAAAAGAGAAGGCGCAAATTCTCAAGTTCCTGCTCGAACTGTTTCTGCCCTTTGGCTTTTCGGCGCGGCTGTTCTGGGAATACCATTTCGGTATCATCGGCGTAGATGCTGCCATGCAGCCCGACACCATCGCGCTGTTTTAGGACTGCTTTTGAAAAAGGAGGCAAATGATTTATGAATGGACAGGTTTTTCCCCTCTTTGAACACGCACATGTACTGCGAACGACCATGCTGACAGAACTGCGCGACTACGCGTACGAATACGGGCGGCTTATCCACGAAGACTATAGCGACGGTATTGTCAGCGGCTGCCGCATTACGACAACGGTGGATACCATTACCTTACACCGGGGCGTCATCCGCTATAAGGACAATGTGTACCTGATTACCGAACCGCTTTCCCTTGCTTACTATCCCACCGACAATTGGGCGGTCTTCAAGCTGGAGTTCAAGGACGAAGTCCGAAAAGACGGCTATATCTACCGCGAAGTGGAAACTGCGCTTGTGAACAATCTCAGGCTGGGCAAAGAAGAAATGGAACTATGCCGTTTTAAACTGCAGGCCGGTGCCAGACTCCGGATGAATTATGTGGATTTTGCCGACCGTAATACCGAATTCGATACCGTCAACACCATCCACGCACCCTTTGCCGCCGTCGGGGCCAACTCGCTTTCGCCGGACATTACCCGGGCCTTTGCACGGGAAGCGGCCGCGTACGCCATGGACCCTGTCGATACGGCATTTTGTCTGCAGGCTCTGAACGCTAAGGAGGCACTAAACCGGGAGGTCATACTCCTCTATACAGCCACCAAGCTGAAAAAAGCGGTTGCCGACTGCGACAACCTGGTGATTTTTGAAGCGCTGCTTACCATATTAAGCCGGATCAAAGACAACGGCGAGCGCGAACTTTCCCGCACGGAGCGCCAAAGGCGTCAGGTTATTGTGGATTGACAAAGGAGGCAATGCTGGAATGGAAATGGACGAAAGAATCCTGGAACTAAAAAATAGCGTGAAAGCAGCAGAAAAAGACGCTCATGCCGACGAGGCTGTGGAGCGTGAACTTACGCAGGGCATTTACGACGAAACGGTCGATATTTTCGGTTATCCGACTGTATTTGCCGACCGGGAACTACTGGACGGACAAATCTCCATCCGGCTTCCCATAGACTTTATTCCCCTGGAAGCAGATGTCGTACAGGCGCTGTTTCCCCTGGGAAATCGCCCGCAGCTTGTAATGGGAAACGAGCCGCTATATTTTATGGTGGGCTTTAACCATACACGGCATGTAGTACCCGAAGAACAGATCAAGGAATTTCCCAAACTGGCCCGCGGTCTGCTGGAAAAAGGCGGCCCCCAGGTAAAAGTGGTCAAGACGGAAACCATCCACTGCGGTGGCCGGCAGGTGGCGAAAATGTATTTTATCAGCCAGACGCTGGAAGGCGCACTCTATAACATGATGTTCTACGCTAACGTTGACGCCCGGCTGCTTATTGGCTTCGTCAATTTCCGTTATCAGGACCGCAAGCGGCTGGAGCCGCTTGCCGAAGAAATCATTGCATCCTACCGGATTTTGGTAAATAGGGAGTGAGAACGGCATGAGTATCATTCACAACATGATTCAAGTGGAAGGCTTCCCCTTTACGCGCATTAAGGAACTGTATATTTCCCACCGGCCCAACGAACACGGCCAGATTACCATTGTCGGTGAAATCGCGCCGGAAGATGCCAAAGACTGCCAGCAGCGGGCCGACGAAACTACGTCGATTACCGTGACCAGTTCGGCCGGTGAAGAGACAGTCACCCTGTTTACAGGCGGCGTCAAAAACCTGTCGGTGGCGAATGAAGCCGGCTACAGCGTGCTGACCGTTCGGGGCATTACCACCAGTTTCTTGCAGGACATCAAAAAAATATCGCGCACCTATCAAAACGGCGGTAAAACCTACGAACAGATCCTCAACGAAGCCTACGACGGCAACGGCAGCGTGGAACTGACCGTAACCGACCAGGTCATCGGCGCGCTCGTCATGCAGATGGACGAGACCAACTGGGAATTTACCAAACGCATGGCCTCACGCTTCAACGTACCGGTCTTCACCAGCATCACTGCGCCTAAACCGCTGGTGTTCGTCGGCTTGCCGCCGGTTGCCAACACCAAGGAAATTACGACAACCTCCTTTCTGCATGGCAAGCAGGACGACGAATACAACCAGGTTACTGAGAACTACATGGCAGATGGCGGCGAGGCGCTGCGACAGGATTTTTCCGCCTTGATCGCCCGGTCCTACGACTATGTCTACCTCGGTGACATAATCTCCATCAACGGCAGCGAGTGCCGCGTCAAGGGAGTGGAAGCCCGGCTTGTAGACGGTATTTTGGAAATGGAATACCTCCTGGCCGGAAAAACCGGCTTTGTCGCGCCCCAGGTGTCCAACACCGCCTGCGCCGGCCGGGTGCTGATCGGCCAAGTTAAAGACGTGCAGCGCGATACCGTCAAAGTGCATCTTATCGAGATTGACAAAGAGTACGACGGCAGCGGTGACTGGTGGTTTCCCTATTCGACCGCCTACTCCAGCAGCGACGGCAGCGGCTGGTACTGCATGCCGGAAATCGGTGATTACGTCCGCATCATGTTTCCTTCCAAAAATGAAGCGGATGGTTTTGCCGCCAGCTCGATTAATACGGCTCCGCTGGCCAACCCGCGCCATAAAAGCCTCAAAGCTCCCAGCGGCAAAGAACTCCTGATGACGGACGGAGGGCTGTATATCATCTGCCAGCATCAGAAAATATTCATTGACCTGACGCAGGACGACGGTATCAAGATCGTCTCCGCCCAGAATATCACCGTCGAATCGGAAGCCAACGTCACCGTACAAGCCAAAAAAGACATCCAGGTGCTGGCCAAAGAACAGATCCTGCTTAAATCGGGCGAATCGTTCATCAACATGCTGCCAGACCAGATTACCCTGGCGGCCAAGGACGTCGTCATCACCTAATGAAAGGAGACGGAACCCATGAAAGATGTTGTCGCCGCATTCCAGGCGGAGCACTATGTCCCACTGGCAGGTAAGCTGCTGGCCGACACCCTGCGGGATCTTGCCAAAGAGGCCGCCGCCGCAACCTGCGTGGCGGCCGTGGAAAGCGCGATGGAAAACGCGGCGCGGCGCCAGCTAGAAGGCTTGCCGCCGGCTGCCTATCTGTCTATATCGGTGCTGTACACCGCCGTCCACTTTGGCGAAACCAAACTGCGCCTTGACTTTTACAGCAGCGAGTGGCCGGTAGCCGACCCTTTTTACAGCGAATACATTGACGCTGCCTGGCTGTTTGCCCATTGGCGTTTCCACGAAGAAGCCCTGACGGAAGCGGCAAAAAACCAGCGGACCTGGGTACGGAGCGCCCATCTTGAAAGCTTGGGCTGGCAATCTGTCCGGCTGCTTGCCTACGGCCTGTACACGAAGCTCAAATACTGGCTGCAGGACCTCGCCGCATCCCCGGCGCTCGGCGCACTTAGGCGCGAGGACGAATTCTACATCCTGTTTGGCGAGTACCAGGACTGGCAGGGCGCGGTGTTTGCCCTTCTGCCGCCCATTGACATTTTTAATTGCAGTACCGACGATTCCCTGCGGTTTCGCACCTACGAAAAATGTCGCTACCACAAAAAAACATTTACCAGGCTGGATCTGAGCCTCAGTCGGTTCCAGGATTGCGCCTTCGAAGACTGCACCTTTGATGACGTTGATCTCAGCGATGTCACCTTTGCCAACTGCCGCTTTGCGCGCACCTTGTTTACACAGGTCCAGTTGTCCGGCGCGCTGTTTCTGGATACGCGGCTTAGTGAAGTTGAGTTCCGGGACGTGCTGGCCGAACCGCTGCGCCGTGACAATGAAAGAAACGATGTCTACCGCAGCCTGGAATTCGCCAGTTGTACGCTGGAAGATGTGCAGCTTATAAACTGCCGCTTTCCGGGCGCTCTGCTGACAGACTCGTTGCTGACGGAAATGGAAATCGAGGGCGGCGACTATACGGATTCCGATTTTCAGGAACTGGCCGCAGTCCAAACGACGGAAAGCGGGGAGAAATAACATGACAGACGAATATTTTCGGCTTTCCCAAAGCCATATCGTATCCAATCCCATTGTCATCGAGAATCTCGATCGGGAATACTATCCCTACAAAATGGATCGGGCCGTCTTTACCAGAATGGAGGACTTGGTCGTCTCCTACTATCAACCCGATATAGGGCTTGAAATTTGCGATATGCTCCAATCGCCCTGCTTTATGATCGCCGACCGGTTCCGGGATCTGTTCTCGCTTCTCGAACCCCAGCTACAGTTTAAGGGCGTCCAGCTCTACCCCCTCGATTTTGACGCGGATCAAGGCGTAAAGTCGCCGGTGCCGCTCTACTGGATTCCCTATATCGAACCGACTGAGTGCCTGCACGATACGGCCAAAATTTACGATACCGGTATCGTGGAGGAACTCGTGGTGAAAGAAGACGCCGTCCGGGGTAAACACATTCTCAAAGTGGCCGGACTCGTCGAAGAAATCTGGCTCGTATCCCTCGCCGCCGCCGAAAGCATCTTAAGAAGAAGACCGCTGGCAGCCGGCCTGGAACGGGTGAAAGTGAGGGAATAACATGTCAACCACCGCATCAGGACCCGCGTATATTCCTCGGGGAACCAAATCCAAATGCAGCAAGGGCAGTTCGGAAAATCTGCTGAACCTGCCTGTCGATCACGGCGTCGCCTATACGCCGGGCCTAGAGCCACTGTTAAACGCCAACGATCACAAACCGGGTCAGCATATTCTGAAATACGGCTTCTGCGCCGCAACAAAATTGCCCTGCTCGCCCGTAACGCCGCTGGCCTGGATCAACGTCAACAAGAAACATATCCTGGAGGGCGCACCGGCCCTAATTGAACAGAGCAAACTAACCTGCGTCAAAGGTGGCGTCATCTCTATCGTCATTAACGCGGGCAGCGCTGAGCTGGGTGACCGCAACGAAGCCGCCGGCGATGAAGTGGAGGCAATCGCCGCTGCCGCAGCGGCGGTGAATCCGTCAGGTACAGCAGGCGGACCCACTGTAATGGAAGCCGCAGAAATGGCAGATCACGTGTATTTTACCAAATCCCTTGAGGAGGCAAAACAAGATACCTTACCCGGAGGTTGGCAGTTGGATGATGCTGAGGAAAAAGAAAGTATGAGAATCGGCGTATATGCGAGGACGGTAGGAGAGGGAGAGGAAAAGAAAATGGAATATACGCTGGTGAACAGAGGAACACGAGATTGGTCTTGGAGTGAAGATGGAGATGATAATATTAAACAGCCTTTTGGCGCGTCAGACGATGTGCGGAATTCATTAGCCTATTCAAAGAACTTTGTTAAAGATCATTCTGACGCCAATATAACCTTTGTCGGTCATTCCAAGGGTGGTGCGGAAGCGGCAGCTAACGCAGTGGAAACTAACAAAAATGCGATACTATTTAATCCTGCAGCTGTTAATGTAGATGCTTATACCCCAAATGGTTCAAACTATTCTGCTTCAATGACTGCACATATTGTCGATGGTGAAATTTTACACTCTGCTGAAGGCTGGTTTTCAAAACCAATTGGAAGCGTGGAGTATTTACCTGCACAATACCCTACTAACACGTGGAATCCAGTGACAAATGGTGAAAATGCAGTTAAAAATCATTCCATGGATGCAGTAATAGATGGGATTAAAGAAAAAGGGGGAGAAAACTAGACAATGAATAAAAAGTTATTATTGATAACCCCCATGTTGCTGATCCTTTTTTCTGTTCTATTATCCGGATGTCATAGCCAAGAGAGTGAAGGCGCGAAGGGAGACTATAAAATGACGAATATTAATATCTTCAAGGATACGCCCGTGTGGGAATTGGCAGTCGCGGTAAAGGAACAAAACACGGCAGCCATAGAAAAACTAACAAAAGATAAACCGGAGCTACTCAATTACCAGGATCCCAAGTACAAACTGACGTTACTGCTATGGGCGGTCGGAATGGAGAAATACAATTCGGCAGAAGCATTATTACAATGTGGCGCCGACCCGAATATCGCATCTGTAAGGTATGAGACCTATTCCGAACAAACTCCCCTTTCATTAGCAACACGTTTTTCCTGGGTGGATAACGATGCCAAAAAGGATCCGAAATATGTCAAGCTGCTGCTACAATATGGCGCTGACCCGAATTGGATTTATATTGGTCATGAACATGGTATGGAACCGGGCACCAGTATATTAATGGAATCTATTGGATGCGGTATTGAGAAAACAAAAGCGTTAGTAGAAGCCGGGGCGGATATTAACCATAAAACGAAAAGAGGGAACACAGCTGCAGTACAAGCATTATTAGCAGGGGGACCGGCAGTAGAAAGAAATGCATATGCCCATTATTTGATTGTTGAAAAAAAAGCAAATGTGTCGGAACCCTATTACAGACGTAAAAATTATGGCAACGAAGACCCGAATAAAAAGTTTTTTCCGGTAGATATATTAAGGGATTGGATCGTTGCTATCGGATCCCAAGAATATAAGATGAAAATGGAGATTGTTGAGGAATTTGCCCGGCAGGGTGTGAATTATTGGGATACTAAGATTCCAAGTGATAGGCTGAAACAGATTAAAAAGATTCACCCGAATACTTGGGAAGAGTATATAAAGCAGTATTGATAGGGTTATACATTGCGTATGCATGATTTGAATGTAAGCTCGGTCGCCATAACAATAAGAAGCTAAAAGACGAATGTTGAAAATGCAGCTAAAAATCATTCGATGGATGCAGTAATAGATGGGATTAAAGAAAAAGGGGGAGAAAACTAGACAATGAATAAAAAGTTATTCTTTATAACCCCCATGTTGCTGATCCTTTTTTCTGTTCTATTATCCGGATGTCATAGCCAAGAGAGTGAAAGCGTGAAGGGAGAATATAAAATGACGAATATCAATATTTTCAAGGATACTCCTGTTTGGGAATTGGCAATCGCGGTAAAGGAACAAAACACGGCAGCCATAGAAAAACTAGCAAAAGATAAACCGGAACTATTGAATTATCAGGATCCTAAGTACAAATTGACTTTGCTGCTATGGGCGGTCGGAATGGAGAAATATAATTCTGCAGAAGCATTATTACAATGTGGCGCCGACCCGAATATCGCATCTGTAAGGTATGAGACCTATTCAGAAGAAACACCACTTTCAGTAGCAGCAGGTTTTTCCTGGGTGGATACCGTTGCCAAAAAGGATCCGAAATATGTCAAGCTGCTGCTGAAATATGGTGCTGACCCTAATTGGATTTATATTGGTCATGAACATGGTATGAAGCCTGGCACCAGTATATTAATGCAATCTATTGGATGTGGTATTGAGAAAACAAAAGCTTTAGTAGAAGCCGGAGCTGATATTAACCATAAAATGAAAAGCGGGAAAACGGCTGCAGTAAAAGCATTATTCGCAGGAGGGCCGGCATTAGAAAGAAATGCATATGCCCATTATTTGATTGCTGAAAAGAAAGCAAAAGTATCGGAACCATATTACAGAAGTGAAACTTATGGCAATGAAGACCCGAATGAAAAGTTCTTTCCGGTGGACATATTAAGGGATTGGATTGTTGCTATCGGATCACAAGAATATAAGATGAAAATGGAGATTGTTGAGGAATTTGCCTGGCAGGGTGTAAATTATTGGGATACTAAGATTCCAAGTGATAGGCTGAAAGAGATTAAAAAGATTCACCCGAATACTTGGGAAGAGTATATAAAGCAGTATTGATAGGGTTATAAATTTCGTATTAATTTTTTGAATATAAGCTCGGTCACCATAACAATAAGAAGCTGAAGACGGAGTGATCTCCATCGTACCCATTAACGCGGGCAGCGCTGAGACTGGTATTTATTGGGATAGGTTTTTTTATTGTTCTAGGTTCATTAATAATTCTGTTGCTTTACCGAGTTGTTAACCCCTCAGATATAGAAAGAAGAATCATCTGACTGCAAAACTCCACCCAAACTGGTACGAGACAACGGGAGGGAAGTAAAGTCGTATGATGAAAATGAGAGAAATAATAAAAATCGTACTGTTTGCTATAATTGCTTTCTTCCTCATCATTCTGGATAGAGTAGATGCTTGGAATGATGTGATTGTATTTTCTGATCCGTCAAAACAAAGTAGATTCCAATTTTTTATGTTTGCAATATCCATCTGGGGGGCGATGGTAACTGTAAGCTTTCCCTTAAAAAAACGTTTATTATTGTTTTTTTGCGCAAGCTGTCTTTTCCATATTGTTCATGGGATTTGGTTCTCAATAGGGGCAGTTGTGGATTACAAAGAAGATATTCCAATCAGTTATGGAATGGCTGCATATCGTGTAGGAGAAGCCATGAAAAGTTTTGCTATGGTACCATCTTTTTGGAATGTGATTATGACAGGGATTATGTACCTGGCAACATTTGCATTCTTTGGTGTTGCGATGGTAGGGACACTGGCGATTAAAAAAATATATGAACAAATTAAGAATGCAGTCAAAAATAAAGGTGGAAATTACAAAATTCAATAGAATTTTGATTAAATAAGATAAAAAAATGTCTATAACGTTATATAAAAAAGTGGAGGGGATACTATGGGATTTAACCTAAAGATCGAAGGTCAGGAGACATTGACCTATGACAAGAACATTATTGGTAATATACAGGCAGCATTATCGTCGCCAGGTGATTCACGGGCAAAATCCACCAACAACTATATGACACTGGTTATATCGGGAAAACTTCACGCTGACCAAGGTGGTGCGAACAGTGAGACAGTCCAGTTATTCAAATGGGCGCAGGTTCCAGCCGAGAAAGAAGAAGCGTATCGCAAAGTAACAGTACAGGTTGAGGTTACGCCGAAACGCACTATAACATTAGATAAAGCATTTGTCGTAGACTATAAAGAAGCATACAGCAGTCAATCGGGTATAGGAAACTTTACTATTGTAATCCGTCAAAAAGCAGATACGATTGACGATGTGAAAGTAGAAAGCGATCCAATGTCTGCCGCAGTTCCCAGTGCGGCCGCGGCTGGAGTATCAGGCGACTTTGTAAGTACAGGGTCGCAGGCGGGAGTCATGAACAATATTGGACGGGCCGCCGTCACAGCGGCGCTGAACAAAGTTGACCCGTCCGGTACAGCTGCTGCTGTAGTGCAGAACAGCTTAGATAAAAAATAATAGCAGAAATAGAGAAATTATTGACCCAATACTTGAACATTATAAAATCAAGCCGATATTTGATAACCAAAGAATAAAAGATTACAAGATTATAAGAATATAGGTTCTTATAATCTTGTAAACGTATTTAAGGTGGAGAAGGTGAATATGAAATCGAAAAAATTATCTTTGTTCGTACTTTTTATTATAGTGATAGGATCAACTTCATTGTGGCTATATTGGCGCTTTGGGGGATTTATCAAATTGGAAGGCACCTTAATAGGAAGCATTTCCTATAACCACGACTGGGAGAACGAAGCTGGAAGTATCTATTCACTTTCCCTCGGAAAGCCTCTCAAACTTGAGAAGTTTCTTGATTGTGAGCAAACGGAATATGAAGAATTGAGTTTCCCAACCATACGGGAGCAAGATTTTATCTGCGCAGCCAAACGACGCAATGCAGAGAAGTATGCGGTACTCAAAGTCAGTGATGGCAAAATGACAGAAATCATGACCGCCGATAAAAAAATATCATTTCCGGTATTACGAAATCAGGATACCGAGCTTATCTACATTGAAGGGGAAAAAAATCAGGCATATTTATATAAATATGATGTAGGCACTAAAACTTCGCAAAAAATTGTCGATGAACCTGTGGATGAGAACAGCAGGGTACAAACGTTACCGGACGGCTCGCTGGTATTTGTCGTTATAGAGAAACCTTGGATTTACAAATCGCTCTTTTTCGTAGATCGTGGCTCGATTGAGATGATAGATGCCGCCGGCAATCGCAGAAAACTGGCGGAAGGCAGGTTTCCTGTTTGGTATGCCGCCGGAAAAAGCATGTTCTATTATGATAATCAAACCAAGAGATTGATCTTCTATGATATTGAATCCGGAGCAAGAAAAAACATTAAGGATATTCGCATAGAGAGTCAGCTCGTAGTAAGCCCGGATAAAAAATATATTGCGTTTGATGAAGGGGTAGATGTGGATGGAACAATAGCAAGACAGTTGATTGTTGTGCCGGTAGACGGTCGGAATGAATTAAGCCTATTATATCAGGATCGCTGGATGTTTGGGGGTCTGGACGGTCTCAATTGGCTCGCGCCGGGCAATTAATCAGCGTTTAATCAATCATTTAAGAAATGGAGGGATATGGCTTGTCAGTGCAAGTTGCTGTTTCGAATGCAATTACTCGTGGCATTGATCATGGGCATGTAGCATTGCTTGTGAATGGGAGAGCATACAGTTATGGTCGGTATGGAGAAGAAAGAACTTCTATTAGCGGCGATGGTGTATTAAGAATATATTATGATGCGGACGAATATTTGAATTTGACTCGTAAAGATGGGGAGGATATATCCGTTTATACTTTGAGTTTGACTGCTTCCGAAGCAGAAAAAATAATTGAGTACTATGAGGGCAATCAAATGCCTTATTATCATGATAGTAATAAGAGGCCGAATCACCAGTCGTTTACCTATTCCGATCCGAAAGGTTCCTATGAAATCCTGTTTGGGGATAATTGCGCTACTGTTGTGATTGAGGCAATCCATGCAGGCAGGCCTGGGAGTATGAATCTTTTAACAGGCGATCCTAACATCCCTGTCAGCCCTTGGGGATTAAACCATGCGTTAATGTTTGACTTGCATACAAACCATACGCTGGTTATCGACTATTACTATATGGGGAGGCTCCCGAATGAGAGCAGGGTAAGTAATCGTAGTGGTGGTGCGGAGCAAGGCAATTGGGACCCTATGAACCGTGTTGCTTTTTCGGACACGAGAAATGGCTGGTGAAAAAATCCAAGCGATGTTCGCAATAAAAGGTAAAACCCGCAAATCAAGCAAGTGAGAGGAGGAACTCCAAAATGGGAAAAGAACTGCAGGAACTAGGGCGGCTGAAAGTAGAATTCGCCAAAGAATACCTAAGAATCAAGCACATCCACATCCTGGACGAAGCCAATGAACATGGGCATATGCAACTCACACTCATCAGTAAACGCCTGCTGACAGTGGCCGAAGTCCTCGAGCTCGAAGACGCGCCCGTCAAAGTCACCGATGCAGACGGAACCAACGTATTCGTCGGCATCTGCCAAAGCGTGGGACTTAATAACGAAGCCGACTACAGCGAACTGGTCCTCGAAGCCAAAAGCCTGAGTGTACTGGCCGATCGGAAGAAAATCAGCCGCACCTTCCAAAGTACAGTCAAAATGCTAAGTGAGGTGGCCAATACCGTCATGGCGGTCTACGGCATCCAGGTGGAAGTGGCCGAAGATATCCAAATCGAGCAAATGCTCTACCAGAACGCCGAAACCGACTGGCAGTTTCTGCGGCGGATCGCCAACCAGTACGGAGCTTACCTCTTTGCCGACAGCAAATCGGATTTGCTGCGTCTCGCCGTGGGCACCTATCCCTTTGCCCGCAAAGAAATGGGGGTCGAAACCAAGAAAAAACCGGCTGACAGCGGTAAAGACATCCTGAAATACATCCAAATCCAACAAAATATCGACGACCAGGCCGAAGCCTGTCAATTTGAAACCGAAGGTAGGACAAGCTATGACCTGACAATCGGAGCAGGCTACCAGCTCGAAAGCCAAGGGGAACGAGTGCGCTGGAGCCAGCGGAGCGAAATCGTCAGCGTAGGCGAAACTGCGGAAAATCGCCTGACCCTGGCGCACCCCGAAGGCTGCCGGCCGGACAGGGAAAAGAGCGCTGGTGCGCTTAACCAAAGAGACGCCATCAAAGGGAAAATCATCCGGGTGCAGGGTACGCAAATAAAAGTACATTTTTACTGTGACGCCGAGCAGGACGAAGCCACCGCTATGTGGCTGCCGTTTGAAAATACTATGAACAACTACTTCTACTCCATGCCGGACGAAGGCGACGAAGTCTTCGTCTACTACGAAAATAACGGCAAAGCGGTAGCCTTGGGGAGCCGGCGAGCCAACAGCGCGTCACACGGGGACTACGTCGATCCCGCGAGTAAAATGATGAATTCGACCAATAAAATGCTCAAAATGACCCCGGGCAGCTGCGAACTCGTAGCGGCGCGGGGCGCGTACGACCAGGGCGGTGGCAGCCAGGCGCTCATCGAAATGACCGACGCCGGGGGCATTGTCATCAAAAGCACCCAGGATATCCACATCCAGGCCGACAAACGACTCAAGCTGGTAGCGGCTAAAAGCGCCATCCCCGAAGGCGAAATCACAGCGGCGCAAGGCAAATACGATGCCGGGCATACACAGGGAGCGGCCCTGTACATGGCTGGGGGCGGCAGCAAGCCCTACAATTCCGGGCAGGAAATCCTCAAGCAAATGGGCGCGGATATTGTGGACAGCTTTAGTAATGGTGTGGGGGCCATAGCGGTGGAAATTCCGGCCTTCGTAAAAAACGTCCAAACCATCTTCGGCGGCGGAGGCGGTGGCGGGGGAGGAGAAACCGCGCCGGCCTCACCGGAAAAAAAAGCAGAACGACCGTCGGCCGAATCCCTCATGCTGTATGGCTTCGAAAACTGCAGTTTGGGGATTGGGGCGAGCGAACTCAAACTCAGCGGCGGAGCCATCGTAATCAGCACACCGGCGTTCCGGCAACTGGGCTACAACAAAAACAAACACACTACCCTAAGTGCGCCGTCACTTCTCGACGCCGCGCTCAACGGAGTCCAGGTACTGCTCGATATTGCCGGCTGCATCCCGGGACTCAATGTATTGGCCAACGGACTCAACGCGGCCATCTCGCTGGCACGGGGCGACTACTTCGGCGCGGCGTGCTCCCTCATAGGGTGCATTGTCCCGGGCGCGAACGTGGCGGGCAAAGGGCTCAAACTCGCGGTGGCGGGAGCCAAAGTCGCGGGCACCATCGCCAAGACGGCCAAAGCGGCCAAAGCCATCCAGACCGTCGAGCGGCTCATCATGGGAGCCATGGGCTTCAACGCGCTGATGCGGGCCAAAGACGGCATCAGCGACCTGGGCCGGAAAATCATAGACGGCACCTTCAGCTTTAACGACCCGGAATCGCTCAACCTGCTCTTTGATACCCTGCAAAACGCGGCAATTGTAGGCTCGGCGGCAAGCCGCAGAAGAAAAGGCAGAGAAGAAAAAGTCGGCCACGAGAAGGCAGGCGGAGAAAACAAACACGGCGGCCACAACGGACCGGATACCCAAGGACGTATACCCACAAAAGAAACATGTCTCAAAGATCCGGTCAACGTCGTTAACGGTTCCTTCAGCCTCCGGATGACCGACCTCATCCTCAGCGACCTCGGCGAAGACTTCGTCCTCACCCGAAGCTACGAATCCCTCTACCAAAACAAACACCAGCATCTGGGCAGCCGCTGGCTGTTAAGCCTGGGCAGCCGGATTGAGCGACGCCAAAACCAGGTTCGCATCCTCCTGCCCGATCTTCATATCGAAACATTCGAACAACAAGACGGCATCTACCAAAACCGGCGCGGCGGCGACCGGTCGCTCGTACTCACCGAAGAAAAACATGGCTACCGCCTTCAATTCATCCGGGAAAAGAAAACCTGGGACTACAACGAATTCGGACGGCTGACTGCCATCACGGACAAGAATGGCAACCGGGTGAAAATCGAATACACCGGCTCCTTTATTAGCCAAGTCACTTTGGCGAGCGGCCAGACCTTGCAGTTTACCTATGAAAATGACAAACTGACCCAAATCCGCGACATGCTTGGACGAAGCATCCGCTACCGTTACCAGGGGGAACTCCTCACCGAAGTTACCTACCCTAACGATGGGACTGTTACATACGAATACACCGACCAGGGCTTTATCGCGGCCATCACCGACCAGAACGGTCATCGCTATGTTTCCAACCAATACGACGGCCAGGGGCGTGTCATCCGGCAAACCCTCGCAAACGGAGCCGAAACGCTCTTCTTTTATCAGGAACAGGACCGGATGACCACCGTCACCCAGCCGCACAACGAGGAGCGCACCTGCTATTATTACAACCGGCGCCATCTTGTAGAAACCATCCGCTACGCTGACGGAACGACAGAAGAAACCAAGTACGACGACAAAGAAAACATTCTCTGGCAAAAAGACCGGCGCGGTCACGAAACCCGTTACACTTACAACGAAGAAAGCCAACTGACGGCGGAAATATGGCCCAACGGACTCATCCATACCCTTGAATACGACGCGGCCAGCCGAAAACTCGCTGAAAGCGACACCAGCGGAATCGACATCCGCTACCGTTACGACGAAAGAGGCAATCTGGTGGAAGTCAAGAACCGGATCGAAGGCGAACGCTGGCAAACCGTCCGCTACGCTTATGATGCCAAAGGAAGAATGGTCAGCTACACTGACGGAAGCGGCAACCCGACAACCTATGACTATGCCGAAGACCAAAACAAACCCCAAAGCATCACCACCGCCGAAGGTGATACATTCACCTACCAATATGACGCTGCAAGCCGGCTGATGGCGGTGGAAAGCGTTTTGGGAAGAAAAGAATACGGCTACAATCATCTCGACTACCGGACGCTGGTCATCGACGCCCTAGGCAACACCTGGAAAAACGACTATGACAAGCTGGGAAACCGGATCAAAGAAATCCGGCCCAACCAGTATCACGAGAAAAGCCACAGCGGCCCCGGCTGGCGCTACATCCATGATGCTTTCGACAAACTCGTGGCTACCATCGACCCCCTCGGCAACACCGTAGCGACAATACGGGACGCCGAAGAAAACATCGTCAAAGAAATCCATCCCAACACCTACGACGAACCTAGCCAAGACGGAACGGGCATCGAAAACGAATATGACAGTGATAACCGTAAAATCAAAATTCGCTACCCCGATGGCGGCATTGAGCGGCTACAGTACGACGCTGGTGGCAATATCGTCAAAAAAATTCTGCCGGAAGACTACAACGAAACTACCGACGAAGGGCCGGGCTACACCTATGCCTACGATGAGAGGAGCCGTCTCACAAAAATTACGGGTCCCGGGGGCGTAGTAGAAAAAGCCTATATCTATGACCTGGCCGGCAATATTGTAAAAGAAATCGACGCACAAAGCTACCTGGAAGGGGCCACCGACGAAACCAGGCCGGGCATTCTCTACCACTACAACTGCCTGGGCTGGCTGACCGAAAAACAAATCCCAGTCGGAAAAACTGCCGGAACGCTTTGCTACCAGACTATCCAGTATAAATATGACAACGCCGGCAATGTGATCGAAGAGCGAAGACTCCTCGACGAACAGGATAAAACCAGCGCCAGTGGCCGGGTGCTCAGCCTCCACTTTGCCTATGATAAACAAAACCGGCTCAAAGAAGTCAAAGACAACACCGGCGCAACCATCGAATATGGCTATAACTGCCTCAGTCAACGAACCTACGAAAAGCGGAAAATCAACGAAACCGCCTACCAGATGCTGCGATACCATTACGACGCGGCGGGCAGACTCATCGAAATCGAGCAGCGCGCCGACCGGGCAGGCAGCGGCGACTTCACGGCCCGGACCTGCTATGAGCTTGACAAAACCGGTAACGTCATCAAAATCACAACCCCGGCCGGCTATATCATTGAACGCCAATACGACGCCGCCGACCGCTTAATCTCCGAAATCCACAAAGACAAAGAAAACGGCATCGAAAACAAGATGGAAATCACCTACGACAAGGCAGGCAACATTGTTAAAGTCAAAGATGCTAACGGCGTCGAAGAAACCTACGAATACGACCTCCTCAACCGGGAGACCCAGCATATCGGTAAAAACGGCGGTATAACAAGGACTGTCTATGACAAAAATGGGCGCATCACAAGACGGATACTGCCCAACGAATACCAAATTCAAGGCGATGTCGGTCACGGCTACCGCTACAACTATGACCCTCAGGGCCGGGTCATCACCGTCCTCGCTCCGGACGGCACTGTCATTGAGACTAACAGCTACGACAAAGCGGGCCGGCTTGTGCAAAGACGGGACGCGACCCAAAGCGGCATCGACTACGTATACGACCTGGCAGGCCGCATACAAACCGTCCGCACGCCGGGAGGAGCCAGCCAGGCCTACCAATACGACGCTCAGGGCAACATTATCGGCGTCAGTGACGGCAACCAGAATAAAACGGAGTACAAGCTGGACAAATGGGGCAGAATTACCGAAATCGTCAAAGCCGACGGCAGCCGGGAATATTACGGCTACGACTACGCTGGAAACATCACCGAAACCACCGATGGGGAAGGGAATACCATTCGTTATGAATACAATCTCATCAACAAGCTGAAGAAAATCACCGACCCCACCGGCGAAACCGACACCTTCCACTACGACGCCCAAGGCCGGATCAAACGCCACATCGACCGCAACGGCAACCAAATTGAGTACCGTTACAACATCTATGACGCCCTGACCGAAAAATTAGAACGCTCCAGCGGTCTAAGAGAAATGTATGAATATTGCCCCGACGGCAAGCTCAAAGCCGCCATCGCCCAAGGCATGCGCTACGGCTATCGCTACTACGCCGATGGAAGGCTACAGGAGAAAGCGGCCAGCGGCCGAAGATTGCTCTCGTACGAATATGACCTCAACGGCAACAAGGTGAGGCAGACGGACGTCACCGGCAAAACGACGGAGTATACCTATAATTCTCTTGACTTGCTGACAGACCTATACGAAAATGGAAATAGAATTGCAGGCTACGACTATAACCCGGATGGAACAATACAAGCCCTGCAGAACGGCGCAGCCCTGCGGACAAGCTATGCCTATGACGCTGATAAAAATATTGTAGGCTTAGAGGTTCTACTAAACGGCAAGCCGATAGTGCAGAATCGGTATGCGTACGACGGCAATGGCAACCGGACTCATAAAGAGCAGCATAACGGCCCGACCAGCTATCAATACGACAACCTCAACCAAGTGACCAAGGTGGAATACCCCGCGTGCTCTGAGGAACTGTTCTATGACAAAGCCGGCAACCGCAGCCGGCGCATAATAAATGGCATGGAAGAACAATATAGCTACGACGCCAGAAACCGCCTTACTTCCCTGGAATGGGAAGGTGTGGTCATACCATACCAGTACGACAATGCCGGAAACTTACTCCATGACGGCGATAAGCGATACAGTTACGACGGCTTCAACCGGGCAACTAAAGTGGAAACTGTCGACGGTCAAACACAAGTGAACCGCTATGACGCCGAAGGATTGCGCTATGAGATGGAAGAGAACGGGCGCCTAGTACAGTTTATCTTCAGCGGCAGAGAAGCTGCGGTAGAAATCAATGATGCTGGTATCAACCGGCTGATCCGCGGCCATGAGCTGATCATCAGCGATGCTGAATACGCTAAGACATACTACCATTACGCAGCGGATGAAATAGGCAGTATTACCCATATCACGGATGAGAATGGAAGCATTCTTAACCGGTACGAGTATGATGCATGGGGCAATATCACGGAACAGGAAGAAACCGTTCCGAACCGCTTCAAGTATACTGGCCAGCAGTTGGATCCGGTAACCCAACAATATTACCTGAGGGCAAGGTTCTACAATCCGGTAATTGCGAGATTTACGCAAGAGGATACCTACCGTGGAGACGGGTTGAACCTGTATGCATATTGTGGGAATAACCCGATGGTGTATATTGACCCGAGCGGGTATGGTTGTGAAAAGAAATCTCAACCTTATGAGGGGTCGGGTAAAGCTGAAAATCCAGTCCTTACCGTTTCAAGAGAGCAATACCCAAATCATGCTAAAATGTTAGAAAACGCTCAGGAGAAAGGTCATTCGCTAGAAGGACTAGAAAGAGGAAGTGGAACTCGCGCAGCTCAAAAAAATCGATATCAAGCTCAAAAAGATATACGGAAGCAGCAGGGGTCGCCTCCCGAAGGATATGATTATGATGAATTTCCATATGCATCGACTAAACAAGGTGGGGCTGGGTCACATGTAGAACCTGTACTGAGTGAGGAAAATCAAGCTGTGGGTCGAGACCTTGGTAAATTCTATAGAGAGCAAGGAATCAAAGAAAACGATAAATTTGATATTAAAATTATTGATTAAATATAAGGAGGGAGTATATGTTAGATACATTGTTTAAAGAATCATTAAAATTAGCAGGACAATTAAGACCTAAATATCCTCAAAGTCTTGGTGATAAGACTGATAAATGGGAAGATACAGTGAAAAAGTTTGTTTTAGATATCCCAGAGATTTATTCTGCGATATACAGTAATGTTTCAGGTACAAAGCGAAATATCAAGGAGCAAGATATAATGGATTATACTCCAGGATATAGGTTAATACATATAACCGAGTTACCTGAAGAAAAGAAGAATCTTGACAGAGTGTTAAATCATAAGGGGTATGCTGACCGTGAAGTGGTATTGCCGTTATTAAGTAATTACTCTGATGATTTTATTTGTTACCATCTATCGTCTAAGGGCGAGGAGCATATTTGTGCATTGATGCACGATGAAGGTGATTTAGTTCTAATGAATGAAAGTCCTATAAAATTTCTAGAGACTGTTTGCGAGTTTTACAAGCAAACAGTGTATTTCTTAGACAGTGATGGCTATCTGGATTATGATATGGATAAAGAGGGATTAGTAGGTTCAAATCTTAACCCAGGGGTTAAATATTGGTTGTAATGCTAAGAAGTGTATTTATAGCTGACTGCAAAATTCGAATGGAGTCACTACCGAAGAAGCAAGGGGACGCGTACCTTGCTTCTTCTATATTGTAAAGCTCGTCAGTATCCAAGGAGTCGAGTAATGCTAAACAATTATTACCTGGTGAAGGGAATGTCGGAACTTATAAAGATTTAAGAGATTCAGGAAGAATCGGAGACAATATAACACCACATCATATGCCCTCCAAAGACTTTATGGATCAGTATGGCGTTAAGAAAAATGATGGTGTTAGCATGAATATGGAACATCCATATCCAGGAACTGGTGGTAGACACCGTGATACAAGGTCATATGGTGCTGGCACTGATCTGACTGAAACTCCGCGTGAGGCGTTAGCGCGCGATATCCTGGATGCAAGAAAAATTTATCAAAACGATGGACTATATACTCCTGAAATCAGACAATCACTCCAAGATGTTATTGACCTTAACAAGAATATGTATCCAGATATATTTAAAAAGTAAGATTGATACATATCAAAGCTATTTAGCAAAAAAGAGAGGGAATATCTTGAATATATTAAACGAAGTTAAGAAGCTACAAAGTAGTAGACTATTAAGAACTAAAAACGAGATAGAAGATTTTGAAAGTTCAATAGAAAACATTTTGAATACTAAAGACTATAAAAATATAAAATATCTATGTTTGGGCTTTCACGATAATACTGAAGACGACGAAGTAATGTTTGGTTTAGTGCATGCAATAGAGTCTTATTACAAATTAATAGGAGCTAAAAAGTATTTTGAAGAATTCATACATTCTATTACTGGCGACCTTGATAATGCCAGAGAATGGATAAAGTTATTAAACATTCGAATACTAAATGATGAACCTAGCTTAAAAGAATACATAATGGTAGTAAGGAGTAGTGATCAAACCATAAAGAATTTTCTAATTGATATTATGCAAGAAATTAAGAAAGATAATCCTCATAAGTTTTCAGAATCAGTTAATGAATTTTTAAGGGGTATATAAGCCTGAAATTTCAAAAGTAGACTGATAGGAGGGATGAGGGGACATTGTGCCAAGAACGTGGATAAAATCACGATGCTGGAATGGTGCCAGTCTGGCGAGGTTGTAGACAACCTTCCCAGTAATGTCAAAAGGTCAGCGGACAAAAATCCGCTGACCTTTTTTTCTCAGGTGTCGTCTCGTGAACAACTGATGATTAGATAATATTACCTATTAATAATTCGTAAAAATCAAATCTAGTGAATCAGAATGATTTTGACTCATTCCCTCCACAAAACGGACAACTACCCCCATATCCATTACCAGAGCAGTTGCCACAATATACCCCACCACATTCCTTACACTTGTTCAACTGTCCCAGACATGGAGCATCCGCACCACAATTTGGACATCTTCTCATATTATCATACATCAACAAAACCTCCTTAGTAAGAATAATTCTAATATATCACCTGTCGGTGAAGACTAAAACGGTGTTTTCGTCTAAGAGGTTTTTTTATGTAATTTGTCATCAATCCAGTAAAATCAATATCTCATTGAATCTGACTCCTTAAATAATAATCATATTAGACAACAGTTTATAAACAGAATTACCACAGTAACTACAGATGAATTTTCTATAAATGACCAATAGGATACTATTAATAGATCCATATAGGGGTTTAGAAATAAACCTGATAACTAGTGACAATTCTCTGTCACACTGTCACGGATAAAAAAAATTATAATAATATCTAAATTGATATTACACTTTTCAAATTGTGTTATATTTATATAGTAAAAGTAAAAAAGGAAAAATGTTTATTTATAGCACACGCAAACCCAGTAAATATAAGCATTCTTAATAATTCAAGAGCATTTCATATAAATGATTACCACCTATTACACAATGCACAAAATAATAATTATTTACTTAGTCAGACCTAATTAGAATACACATTTTTACCGTCAACTATCAATATTGACTACCTTAAGAAATATTTTTCAAAAAATCACCAAAACTATGTTACACTTTCACGACTTTGTAATATTTATATATAGTTGCACCAACCGCCTAATATATGAATTTTTAAATCACAATAGTACCAAAGCACCCTTTACAGTAAAAGCAATAGATTCATTATCGTTGCAAAATAATTATTATTTATCCAATCAAATTCAATCAGAGTATACAATTCATAGGTTAAAGTATTTTAATCACCAGTCGTCATTATTGACCACCTAAAAATATTTTATAAAAAAGTGCATTTTAATGTTACACATCCCAGATTTTGTAATATTTATATATTAAAATCAAAAAAAGGAAAACGATATGTTTATAGTTACAGCAATCGCACAATATATATAGCATTTTTAATAACAGCTGCAATTAATAAAACTAATATCACAAGCACATTCTTTAGTAATATCACCGCAAAATAATAATTATTTACCCAAGCCAATACAATCAGAGCATACATTTTATAGGTGTACCTATTTTAATAGGAGAACCCGTCAATTAAGATGGAAAGGTCATGGGGTCAGGCTTGAGTTATTTAGAAAATTGACTTATATTAGATGATCTGTTAATCTGAGATAAAGTAAGATTGGCAGGTGGAAATGATGGCAAGAAAGCCAAGAGTGCATTACGATGGTGCACTCTATCATGTAATAGCCAGGGGAAATAATCGAGCAAATGTATTTGAAACAGATGAAAAAAAAGAAAAGTATCTAGAAATCTTAGCAGACTATAAAGAACGATATGACTTTCAATTGTACGCTTATGTGATTATGGACAATCACGTCCACTTACTGCTTCAAGTAGGAAAAAATCCATTGGCAAAAATTATGCAAGGTATTCAACAGAGATATACGCAGTATTACAATTGGCACTGTAAACACAGCGGGCATGTATTTGAACAGCGCTATAAGGCCTTCTTATGCGAAAAAGAGAGCTATTTAATGGCTCTTATATGTTATATACATCAGAATCCAGTAAGGGCAAACATACCAGAGGGAATCAATCATAGATGGAGTAGTCATAAATTATATATTAGAAGAGCACAGGGGTTAGTAAATGTGGAATTTATATTGAATATATTGAGTTCCAATCATGATGAGGCAATGGAGCAATACCTAAATTTAGTGGAGATAGTAGTTGATAAACCGAAATATAAAGATGAAAGCGTAGAAGTAAACGAAGATCAGAAAACTCTCATAAAAGCAGAAATAAAAAGAACACGGATGGAACTAACGTGGGAGCAGCTAGTAGAAATGATCACTATAGAGAAACAAGTGAATCAAGAGCAGTTGCTAGGAAAGTGTCGAATACGGCAGGTGGTGGCAGCCAGAAAACGACTGATTTATGAAGTGATAGAGAGAAATCTAATGACAAGAACGCATTTAGCCAAAGTATTACAGATTGATCCAGCGAATATTACAAGGATTTGGCAAGAGTTACTTGGGTGATAGTTAGAAGGTGATAAGTCAATTTTGATATAACTCAAGCCTGACCCCGATTACCTGACCCCGATTACCCTACCGATACACCGGACAGCAGTTTGATCCGGTGACCCAGCAATATTACCTGCGGGCAAGATTCTATAATCCGGTTATCGCGAGATTTACGCAGGAAGACGAATACAGGGGCGATGGGCTGAATCTGTATGCTTATTGTGCTAATAACCCGGTGGTGTATTATGACCCGAGTGGGTATGCATCGGAATGTTTGAAGGATGCGTATAAAAAGCAACGTGAACAACAGAGTCAGAGCGGCAGAGAAGATTACGATTCGCAGGCAGCCAAAAAAGATGCCTATGAGAATGCGAAGAACCAAGTTGCTGAGCAGAAAGCCAATCAGCCGCAGAAGCCAAAGGCTGAGGTGCCTGAGGAGTCGAGTAATGCTAATAAATCTTATCAGACATATACTAAGACTAACCCGCAGACAGGAGAGGTTTACTCTGGAAGAACTAGTGGGACAGGTACTCCTTTGGAAAATGTTAGGCGCAGAGATGTAAATCATCATATTAATGATAAAGGCTTTGGTCCTGCTGAACTTGATAAATCTTCCACAAATAGAGATGCTATTCGAGGAAGAGAACAACAACTCATAGATAAATTTGGTGGTGCGAAATCTAAAGATGGGACATCTGGAAACCAAATCAATGGTATTTCAGATAAAAATAAAAAACGCGAAAGATATTTTGATGCAACTGATGAGGAGTTTGGTAAAATATGACTAGGAAAACTCGTAAAAGAATAAAGCTTGGCGATGTATATGCTATTCCTTTATCTGATGGTAAATATGGCTTTGGTAGAATATTTAAAGATGCTTCTATCGCAATATACAAGCATATTGGAGATTCTATTGAAAATCTTCCTCAAAAAGAAGAATATCAGTTCATTGTTGGTGTTTATGAAGATGTATTAAAATCAGGAAATTGGCTTATAGTGGATAATCGGCCATTTGCTGATGAGGAAGAAGCATGGCCACCGCCTGCATGTATTATTGATAAGATTTCGGGAGAATATTCTATATACCATAAAGGCGAAATAAAGGAGTCCACTAAAGATGAATATGAGGGTCTAGAAAAAGCAGCTGTTTGGGATGCACATCATATCATTGATAGAATAATGGGCGATGATAAGTGGCATCGCCGTTAAGAATTGGTCAGGTGACGGTTCTTGAAGGTTTCAATCGGAAGTTTTGTACGTAAAAAGGTTCAGGGAGTGTATCGCAAACTTAAATGCTGCAGAGATGGGGATATCAATAATTTCCAGTAATTTCAAGGGTCAACGGACAAAATCCGTTGACCTCTTTTCTTCTCAGGTGTCGTCTCGTGAACAACTGATGATTATGGAAAACATGGGGACAGGGACTTTGTTTAAACGGAATACAAGCTGGACAAATGGGGCAGAATTACCGAAATCGTCAAAGCCGACGGCAGCCAGCAAACGACTGATTTATGAAGTGATAGAGAGAAATCTAATGACAAGAACGCATTTAGCCAAAGTATTACAGATTGATCCAGCGAATATTACAAGGATTTGGCAAGAGTTACTTGGGTGATAGTTAGAAGGTAATAAGTCAATTTTGATATAACTCAAGCCTGACCCTGATTACCTTAAATATTAAAGATAGCCAGTCTATGGTCAATATCGGCAGTATGGGGAAGTGTAAAAATAAAAAAAAGGCCCCTTGCGTACCCGCGCCCAGCGGAGAGTGGCAATGCGGTAAAGACAGTGTAGGTATTGACAATACTCCGGCGCTTCTCAACACCTCTATAATTCCTTGTGGCAACGGCGGCGTTATTAAAATTGTAGCCGATGGACAATAAAATTTCAAAAGTAATAGCTGAATTTCAAAAAAAGACAATATCTATTATAAAAAAAATGAATGGGGAGGCGTTACTATGGGTTTTATATTAACAGTTACAGGAGAGAACACAACCATTCAGTTAGGTGAAGAAGTAATTAATTCAGTCGAAGTAAGCACGTCTACGGAAAGCACCGCGTTAGCAAAAACAAACATTGTTGCTACGATGACTGTAAGTGGTAAACTACTGTCTAACAACAAGGCAATAGATGACCTTGAAACCGAAAAATTGTTTACATGGTCGCTGGTTCCACCGGAAGATAAAGATGCTTACCGCAGTGTAACCGTAGAAGTTATCTCAGCCGGCAGAGTTCCCCGCAAAATATATTTTCCCAATGCCTTTGTCGTTGACTATAACGAAAGATATAGCCATGCCGACGGGTCGGGAGAATTTCTCTTGGTGATGCGACAAAAAATTGACTCTGTAAGTGCTGTAAAATCTGAAAGTGGATTAGCTGCAGAAGAGGAGTAAACTAGCATAGGAACAGCGGGATAGGTTCGCTGTCCAACGAAACCTGTCCCCAATGTACCTCCTTATTAGGGCAAACAGACGTGAGCCAAGGGGACGGTGGTAATGTCTTGGATTTCAGTTGTAACTATTTGTCGTCTTTATCTTGAAAGGTGAGACGGCTTATTTTTTGTTGAATGTATTTAAAGTCGATACCTTTTGCTAGAGGTATCGACTTTAAATACCAATTACTCTATAAAAGGAGCATTGGAGTAGAAGGACTGGATTTATCTATTAGGAAATCTTCAGGATGACTGGGGTAAGTAAAAGTATCTGTTGAAATAATAAGACGATACCACCGTCCCCGAGTCTTGTTTGGGAACCTGTTAAAAGATAGGATGAGTGGCCGACTTGAAGGAATTTCATGGGATCGAACCTGGGGAGAATTCATTTTTCTGGGGAATGTTGTAAGATGGTTTTTACAGCTCCGAGAATTACAGGTTGAACAGCAGGAGGAAGATTATCAAAAATATGAAGTAGTTCATTGCGCAGGAGGTTTTCTTTTGGTATTGCAGATTGTACACCCTCAGTACTTGGACTAAGTTCGGATAGCAGCGATTGCCTTCCTAATAGAATCCAATCTAATGATGCATCAAAAGCGACAGCAACTTTGATAAGAAATTCAAGGCTTGGCTTTGAACCATGTTCAACATTATTTATATAGGATTTAGATACATCAAATTGAATGCCAAAATCTTTTTGGCTGATCTTACCACGGATATGCCTTAATCGTAAGCCTATATCTACATAATTCATAAATACGTAACACCTCTAAACACATATAAGTGTTCTAATTTGTCAAATAGTACACTTATATGTGTATTTTTGTATTGACTGTACACTTATAAGTGTACTATAATAAAAACAAGGTAAAATTACCCTTACAAATAGGGGCGTACTGCTCTAGAGAAACGGTACTAAGGGAGTATATGCTGATAATTTTGCTTTGCACACCAGCATTTAATCTCAAATGAAACAAAAAAGCGAGGTGAAATTTAAGTATAAGTGGTAATTTAGCAAAATACCTCAATAACCTAAGGGATTCTGTATGAAGCATCCAAGCCGCCAAGCAAAGTACTGCTTCATAAGAGAATAAGACGATATGCCTATAAAGTCTCGAAAATCATGGTATTTCAAACTACACAATTTTATTATAACGTATCGGACAAGAGACGTAAATGTTAATCGTAACAAGACAATTGATTTGATGAGTTTCGAGACAATGGGCGCAGTATTCTATTTCATCAATCATCAAAGAGGAGTGTTTGAAGCTAAGTAAGAGGAGAATTGTATGAAACGATTTATAATTGGCTCTGGCTGGAAAATGAATAATACAATAGCGGAAAGTATAACGTTGCTTGATAATTTAGAAAAAAATTTAGATCAATTTGATTATTTTCCGTTGTTTGTTTTGCCTTCTTTTACAGCATTACATGCTGTTAGTGAGCGATTGGCCGGAAATACTCGTATTATCTTTGGTGCACAGAATATGCACTGGGAAGAATATGGTGCCTTTACTGGTGAAATCTCAGCTCCTATGCTGCGAGAATTAGGTTGTACTTATGTAGAACTTAATCATCAGGAACGACGAGCTTATTTTAACGAAAATAATGAAATTACAAATTTGAAGATTCTAACAGCCTTGAAGTTTGGACTGAAACCAATCTTATGCCTAGGGGAAGAGACTATATTATCTGAAAGAGAAGTTCATATTTTTCTGCAAGAACAAATGGCTGAGATGCTCAAGGATGTTAGCCATGGGGATGTTACAAAAATCATTTTTGCCTATGAACCACGTTGGGCGATTGGCAAAGCATTAGCTGCACCAGCTACTCATATAAAGATGGTACATGGCATTATTCGTGAAGTATTGAGTGAAAATTATGGTGCTATTGCTGCACAAGAAACTTATGTTATATATGGTGGAAGCGTGGATAAAAGCAATGCTATTGAGATAGCTACCCAGGATGGAGTCGATGGCTTATTTATAGGTCGATCTGGTCTTCAGGTCGAAATATTTTCCGAGATTATAAAGAGTGTTGCCTGTGAGTTTGGTTATAAATAATTATTAAAATCGAGATATCTGGCTTAGAAAGAGGTGGATCAATGTTTGGATTTGTAATTGTATCGCATAGTGAAAAAGTTGCAGAAGGAATAAAAGATGTTGTCGAACAGCTGCATGGAGGAAAATCGGTTTGCGTGGCAGCTGGGGGGGTGGATGGAAGAATAGGTACGAATCCTTTGAAAATTCAAGAAGCTATTGAAACTGTTCAAAATTGTGAGCATATATTAGTTTTCGTTGATTTGGGCAGTGCGGTTCTGAGTACCGATTTGGCTATTGACTTGTTAGAAGACGACTTACGGCAAAAAGTCATGATGGTTGATGGTCCCATTTTGGAAGGCGCTGTTATTGGAGTGATTCAGGCCAGTATTACTGATGATTTAGCAGAAGTGCTGGAAATGATTAAAAAAAGTAAAGAACTCGTGAAATTTAGCGAATAATCAAAATGCATATACGCTGTGAATATGAATGGAATGGCGTTTTATGTTAAAACAGCAGAGAGAGGAGGTGAAAAAATGAATTATGTAAGAACCATTATAGGAACAGCCGTCGCTGGTATCTTTGTTATGAGTGTATGGGGGGCCTTTGTGCAGAAATACGATTTAGTAGGAGGCTGGTTTGCTGCTTTTATCATCATAGGGACACTTTGGTTTCTGAATCACCATGTAGGTATGATTGACAATCAAGAAGGTGGTGCCTGGATAGATATGGCCTTGGGTATTGGGGTTGCTGGGACTATGCGGGATATTTTTATAGCAGGTTCGATAACACCATTGGTTGAATCCTTGCCTACACTGATATTAGTAATCTTGGGAGGCATTACTGGCGGTATTGTTGCGGCTGTATGTCAAAAATCAATGGTCAAGAATGAACAGGAAGGAGTGTAGTGCGATGACAGAGGGACTTATGGTTGCAACCTTTGCAGGTGGTTTTATATTTCCCTTCATGGTTAGTATGTGCTGGGGAAAAATGGTGGAGGTATGGGGGGCGATTGGCGGTTGGATGGCAGCAGGGTTTATCGTTGGCACGACATGGGCGCTTAATCACTATATTCCTCTTATTTATCAAAGTGGGCATGCATGGATAGATCAGGCATGGGCAGCCGGATTCGGTCTCTTAGCAGGTGCTGCTTTCTCAGGAGCAAGTATTGCTAAAGCGATGCCTACTGTGGTGTGTTCGATTATCGGAGGAACTATTGGAGGATTTATTCTTTCCTTGGTTTTGAAATAATGATTGTTTTTTTAAAATATAACGGGGGTGTTGGTTATGAGAAGATTGGTGAACGATCCGTATGACGTCGTAGAGGAAATGCTGGAAGGTTATGTATTGGCACATGATAAATATGTTAAATTACTAGCTAATGATGGACGGGTTGTTGTCAGTAAGAAGACACCGATGCAAGATAAAGTGGGAGTTATTATTGGAGGGGGTTCAGGGCATGAACCCTTGTTTATAGGATATGTAGGGTCAGGATTTGCAGATGCAGCAGTCGTTGGTAATATCAACACTTCTCCTTCGCCAGAGCCTTGCTACAATTCCGTTAAAGCTGTGGATACTGGCAAGGGATGTTTATTTTTGTACGGGAATTATGCTGGTGATGTTATGAATTTTGATATGGCAGTAGAAATGGCAAGTCAGGAAGGCATTCGGGTGGAAACCGTACTGGTGACTGATGACGTTTACTCGTCAGCTACGATTGCTGACCGTCGCGGCGTGGCTGGAGATTTCTTTGTATTCAAAGCTGCTGCTGCGAAAGCCGATACTGGTGCTAGTCTGGATGAAGTTAAAGATGTGGCTGTACATGCTAATCATAATACAAGGTCTATGGGGGTGGCGTTATCATCAGCGACCCTTCCTGCCAGCGGTCCAATTTTTGAGATGGAAGACGGGGAAATGGAAATTGGCATGGGCATACATGGTGAACCAGGAGTGAAACGCGGTAAATTAGAATCGGCTGATAAAGTCGTTGACCAGATTATGCCATATATTTTAAATGATCTTCCATTTAATAAAGGTGATGAAGTCAATGTACTAGTAAATGGTTTAGGCGGATTACCATTGATGGATTTACATATTGTGTACCGCCGGGTTGCACAAATCCTGGCAAAGCATGAAATTAAGATACATATTTCGTTTGTAGGAAACTATGCGACTTCCATGGATATGATCGGTATGTCCATTACTTTAATAAAATTAGATGAAGAATTAAAAAAGCTTTTGGATGCTCCATGTGATACTCCATACTGTGTGATTAAGTAAAAAGAGAAAGAACAGATAAGCAATCAACAGTTGTCAGTAGACAATGAAGATATGTTTATCTGTTCATTCCATCCAGCGTAGTGTTTAAAAAGCGCTCAGTAGACACGCTTTACAAATTCAGGCATGGGCAGCCGGATACAATACTGTTTATAAATAAGCAAGCATTGCTAAAGCGATGCCTACTGTGGCGCTAGATTATGTTGCTAGGAGGAATTATACAATGTATGATAATTATGTATTAGGAAAAAAGGACTTTATAAAAATTATAACGGCATTAGCGGCAGTTGTCGAGGAAAAAAGAGATTATCTGTCGGATTTGGATTCTCCAATTGGTGACGGTGACCATGGGTTCAATTTAAGCATTGGTTTCCGTGAGGTTATGAAGAACCTTTCTCTTTGGGAGCAAGAAAGTTTGGCTATAATATGGGAAAAAATAGGTATGGCTATTTTAGGTAAGGTTGGCGGTTCAGCCGGTCCTTTATATGGAAGCTTTTTTCTGAAGTTTGGTGAAGTTGCCCAAGGAAAGGAAATTATTACGTTTAATGATTTTTATGCCATGTTTTCGGCTGGCATTGCCGCTATCGAAATGCGCGGTAAAGCGGTGGTCGGTGAAAAAACTATGGTAGACGCACTGCGCCCAGGAATTGATGCTTTTGCCGATGCGATGGAGAAACAGATCGAACCGTTGTCAGCGTTTAGTGCATTTGTGGAAGCGGCTGACCGAGGTGCAAAAGCTACTATTCCAATTATAGCCAAGAAAGGCAGGGCCATGCGTTTAGGTGAGCGGGCGATCGGTCATATTGATCCAGGTGCAGTATCTGCAACTTTGTTTTTGCAGACGATTTACAAAATATTGTTAGAAAAAAATGACTGGCGAAAAGGAAGCACTCAGGAAGAAAACTGCCGAAAACCTACAAAAAGGTCAGTTGATTGCGCATTTTTCTTTTAAAAAAGCAAAGCGCGGCAGATTGAAAATCCATAGGCAAATTCACCGCAATTTCCTTCTTCCTGGGCAATCAAAAATTTTGTGCGTAGATAGTTTCAAGGCTCAACTTGCAGTATTTTACTACTTGTTGAGCCTTTATTCGCGCAAAACTTCCGATGAACCCTGGAAGGTCATGGGGTCAGGCTTGAGTTATTTGGAAAATTGACTTATATTAAATGATCTGTTAATCTGAGATAAAGTAAGATTGGCAGGTGGAAATGATGGCAAGAAAGCCAAGAGTGCATTACGATGGTGCACTCTATCATGTAATAGCCAGGGGAAATAATCGAGCAAATGTATTTGAAACAGATGAAAAAAAAGAAAAGTATCTAGAAATCTTAGCAGACTATAAAGAACGATATGACTTTCAATTGTACGCTTATGTGATTATGGACAATCACTCCACTTACTGCTTCAAGTAGGAAAAAATCCATTGGCAAAAATTATGCAAGGTATTCAACAGAGATATACGCAGTATTACAATTGGCACTGTAAACACAGCGGGCATGTATTTGAACAGCGCTACAAGGCCTTCTTATGCGAGAATGAGAGCTATTTAATGGCTCTTATATATTATATACATCAGAATCCAATACGGGCAAACATACCAGAGGGAATCAATCATAGATGGAGTAGTCATAAATCATATATTAGAAGAGCACAGGGGTTAGTAAATGTGGAATTTATATTGAATATATTGAGTTCCAATCATGATGAGGCAATGGAGCAATACCTAAATTTAGTGGAGATAGTAGTTGATAAACCGAAATATAAAGATGAAAGCGTAGAAGTAAACGAAGATCAGAAAACTCTCATAAAAGCAGAAATAAAAAGAACACGGATAGAACTAACGTGGGAGCAGCTAGTAGAAATGATCACTATAGAGAAACAAGTGAATCAAGAGCAGTTGCTAGGAAAGTGTCGAATACGGCAGGTGGTGGCAGCCAGAAAACGACTGATTTATGAAGTGATAGAGAGAAATCTAATGACAAGAACGCAGTTAGCCAAAGTCTTACAGATTGATCCAGCGAATATTACAAGGATTTGGCAAGAGTTACTTGACAGTTAGAAGGTGATAAGTCAATTTTACATATAACTCAAGCCTGACCCCGATTACCACTATTACCGTCTTTACCTCTAAAGGTTAGACGGTTCTTTTTTTGTTGAATGTATTTCAATATATTTGGGAATCTATACCTTTTGCTAGATGCAATGACTTTTAAAACGATTTATCCTATAAAAAAGAGCATTAGAGTAGAGCAAGATAAATCCAAAAAGACGAATTCTGTCATTAGCAATATCCAGATGGAGTAAGTAAAGGATTGTTAAAAAAGGCTGATAAGACGAATCCACCGTCCCTGCGTCTCCGGTGAAAATGATTTGTGGGAAAATAACTTCTTTGATGGAATGAAATAGTCTTGGAGAACAACGAATGAAGGAGTCCTTACATGTTTATTGATAAATTTCCTAAATTCGCCCCTGGACGAGTGCTGAAACATGATATGCTCGGTATTTTAAGAGACTATCCCAGAGACTATGTGAATATACTCTACAGCAATTATGCTGACGGGGTTATCGCAGGCTGCGGTATGATTGTCAACACCGATAGCCTTAGCATAGCACCTGGTCTTGTCCGCCATCGAGGCACTCTTTATACGCTCCAGCAAAGCATTGCAGTGCCCTATACCGCTACAGGGCAGGATACCATCATAAAAATCAGCTTCGGCAGAGCAAAAGAAAGTGATGACTATACCATTATGAACGGCGATATCCTGGCCACTCCCGGTCTGAAAATGGCAGAAAATGAGATGGAACTGTGCCGCTTCAAACTAAAAGTAGGTGCCAGACTGCGGGACGACTATCAAGACTTTGCCGATTTCGATACGGAATACGATACGGTAAATATCATCAGCGTACCTTTTTCCGCTCCCTATGAATACACCCTATCACCCATTATTACCAGAAGATTTGCCGAAGAAGCCTTTCGGCATCGCCCCATCCATCCCTTCGATTATACCTTCATTGGCCAATGTGCCCAAGGAGAACCCGTGGCCCGCCTGCTCATTACTGCCTACACCGCCGCCAGACTGAATATCGTAACCAAAGAAAGTACCAACCTGGATATACACCGCCATCTAACCAGAATTTTGGATGATATAAAGCAAGGCAAAGACATGGCTTCCAATCTGGGAAGAGGCGGTGGGCGGAGAATATTGGTGGACTAAAATAACCCAAAAGAGGTGTCTACATGTTAAAAGCAATACAGGAAAGAGAATTTAGTTTTAGTGATGTGATAGCCAATGGATGGTCAGTGTACTCTCAGCAGTTTAAAGCCATTGTCATGATTACGCTGATTGTATACATCCCTATCAACATTATTTTGTATATGGTGGCTGGATACATGAACAGTTTTCAGGATTTTATGAACGTAATCAAAATCCTGGAAGGATTATTCGGTGTGATTGCAATGATGGGGATTGCCGTGGTTGTTGATCATGCAATTCAAAACAATGATAATCTGCCGATTAGTTGGGGGGCAGCGCTAAGCAAAGCTTTTTCCCGGTGGGGCAGTTGTTTAACAACCAGTATCTTAGGCGGAATTATCATTTTGGGGTTAACATTCTTACTTATAATACCTGGCGTAATCTGGTCTATATACTATATTTTTATTGTACAAATTGTTGCCTTACGCGAGCTGGGCGGAAAAACAGCCCTTAATTACAGTAAGTCACTAGTCAAAGGACGCTGGTGGAAAACCTTTGGCATCATGTTTGTCCTTGCCTTAATCAATGGAGGAATTGGCTTTGGAATCGGTTATCTATCCACCTCCTTGCCTGGCACTATCAGCATCATTACCGATACCCTGATCGACATCATTGCTGCATTTTACACCGTTGCTACGACCATTCTGTTTCTCAATCTGGATTACGTGAGTGTTGAACCTAAGAAAATAGAAATTATGCTGGATCTGTAGGCATTGTGAGGGCTTGGGCCTGTGAAGCCCGGGCTATTCGATTGTCGCTTCTTCTATAAAGAGATAGAAACGATACTTTAGGTGTCTACGAAACGGGGATTGCCGTATTATCGGAAAATTTATTTTAAAGTATAAACTAGGGGTGTATTATAAATAAACGTGGTGAAAATTGTTCAAGCGAGTGTTTCAGTTCATCGAGCCTCATTGCTTCCCGAGTAAAAGACTACGTTTTGTCTGACTGACAAAAACGTAGTCTTTTGCTTTTGAGAAGTATACTAAAATTTAATGTTTTTAGTGAAAAATGTCGATATCTACACCTTTTAGGGGAGGTAATGATTCCCAAAATGGTTTATCCTAACAGTAAGCATTAGAAAAAGAGAGAAAAATGGGGTAATGAAATGGGAAACTAGCAGACCGAAGAAGGAAATTTACTAATAAAGGGGAATGCGGATTGAAATGAAAATAAGAGTAGTTCTAATTTGTATTTGTATGAGCCTATTATTAACGGCTTGTTCAAATATCTCAAATACCTTGAGCAATAGCAGCACAAAGGGGGATGATATAAAGAAGTTTAATTCCTATATCGAACTTTTAAATTTTAAACAGGGCTGGTTAAGCGGTGTTGCTAAGTTCTATTTTAATGAATTTGGTACAGGCGAAGAAATAAATATAAAAAAAGAATTTAGCGGTTTTATATTGTTTCCGACGGCGGAAAGAGAAGGGGAAAAAAGTCTTTATGGGTTTCATAAGGAGCGCCACACCAAGCTGCCACGCAAATATCAGGCGGATAGACCTAGCTATGGAGAAATTGACGATAAAATGCTAACGTTATGCGATAAGACAGATGCATTTATTGAGCTATATTTTAAAGATGTTACTTTATATTATGCCAATAAAGAGTATGAAAAGGACAATTTTGCCAAAGGACGTGAACTTCATAAAAAGATGGTTTTAAGTTATAGAGAGTTGTCAGAGGCAGCTGATGATTTCTCAACTGCATTTTATCCGAAAATGGTTGAACATGAAGGCGCAGAATTACCTGGTCTTAAGAAAAAAGGATTTAACATACACTATTATGCACTAAGTGTATTATTAAGCGGGAGAGAAATAAGCCATATGTTTGATACGTTAGAAAGCGGAGGAAAAGACTTCTTAGAGGCTGATTTGGCACAATATGAAGAAGTGTACAATAAATTCAACTCAAATGTATCAGAATTGAAAAAGATCTATAAAGACAAAGATCAACTGAAAAAAGAGGGGTATTCGGCAGACCAAGTCCCATTTTTAAACCAATTTGTAAAAACTACCGAAGGAATGCAAACAGCGGCGACAGACACCCTGAACATGATTAAAGCAGGGACTACTGAAGTTAAAAATGAAAATACCGGAAAATTTACCACTGGCGGACGCAGCTATCCTGTAGGCGAATTCAGACGCCGCTTGGGGCAGCTTGTTGATGAATATAATAATAGTATATCTGAATAAGAGGACAATCAAATAACGTAAGTTATATGCAATGAAATCATCATATTGTACGGAGGAGATAAAATGGATTCTGAAACAACTAATCAAGATGGAGTACTGGAAATAGAGCGTCGATCATTAAACGAGGCTACGATTCAGTCATATAAATAGGAAATGAGAGAAAAGCAAGATATTTACAAAGGCATTATAGGGGGAGGTATTGCAGCTTTTGTTGGGGCTATTACATGGGCAGTGATTACGGAGATGACGGGCTATCAGATAGGCTGGATGGCCGTGGGTGTCGGTCTTCTTGTTGGCTATAGTGTAAGAATAATGGGTAAAGGTGTTGATATAGTTTTTGGCGTGGTTGGTGCAATTTTGGCATTAATAGGATGTCTCGGGGGAAATATTCTTACCGTGGCTTTTGATATTTCTAGCAATCATGGTACTCCCATACTATCTGTAATTTCCCAAATGAATGTTCAAGTTTTGATAAATATAATAGAAAAAACATTTAGCCCTATGGATTTATTGTTTTATGGGTTAGCAATTTATGAAGGCTTTAAGTATTCTATCATCCAAATCGAAGTGGAAGAAAAGAAAGACTGATAAGTTTGGTATAGCTAGTTGTTTTTTGATGACTAAAAAAATAGATTTCTATTGCTTTTCTTTAAAAATGCTGGGAATCTATACCTTTTAGCAGAGGCAATAATTCGCAAAATGTTTTATCCTAGATAAAGGAAGCAGCTGCGGCTATTGTTTAATTTAGCAAAAAAATAAAAAGAGGTGTTATTCAATTGGATATAAGAACTTTTTTTCGTAAGGCAGTGTTGGGGACAGGGATTTTGACTCTTTGTTTTTCACTGGCTACAGGTTTGTTTCATCCAACAAAAACTGAAGCCATTAATATTGGTAAACTCGGAGGCACAGTGGTTAGTACTGCTAAGCAACAAGACGAGATAAAAAAATCTCTTGACCACTATGAAAATGATGGACGAAATGAACTTTTTGAACAACTTAAAGCATCGGAAGGTGTAAACGAAGATCCTGATTTTAATGCAACACTTGCCAGCATTATGACAAGACTGACAAGTACGATTGCTAAAACTGAGCCATCAATACAAGACAAGCCATACAATTATTTTATTAACCCCCAAACGGCATTCAATGCATTTTGCAGCCTGGGGCATAATGTTTCTGTCAATGTTGGTGTATTTTCCTTTTTCGATAATAACGAAGATAAGATAGCAGCTGTTGTTGCTCACGAACTGGTCCACGGACAAAAGAACCATCCTATAAATGGTGCTAAAAAGAAATTGACAGTCGATTTTGTCCAAAAGGTTGCTGGTTCACAAGTGAGTGGCGGCAGCAAATTAGCTGTTGATGTAGTGGCTACCAATACCAAGGCGGTTGGCATAACCAAGCCGAATGAATGGGAATCTGATAATATCGCTTTTTCCTATATCACTGATGCTGGTTACAATCCTGGCGCTCCGGCAGCAGTATGGCAGCGTGTAATCGATAAAATGAGTAGTGGTGGTTCAAAAGGTCTTTTTGATGATCTTCTAAATCCTTCCACCCATCCAGGGGAAAAAGAAAGACGTGATAATTATTCTAAAAAGCTGACTGAGTACAGCAATAAGAAAGTCACTGTCAATGCTGTTACTGGTGAAATCAAAATAAACAACAAATCCTTTATGAAACCAGCTGCATTCGCCAATATGAGTGGGATTGAACGCAGCTATCTGATCGCTGGCAATCTGGCTGCTGCTTATCATAATAATGAATCTCTCGCGCAAGCTCGTAATGACAATGGTGTAATAAGACTTGGCGAGCAAGCGATCGTGCAGCCTTGCCCTGCTGATATAGGCGCAGATGAAATTGTAAGAATTCTAAATGAAATAAAATAATCTCAAAACTGCTTTTATTTTATAAAGAATGATCTGAAAAACAAGATAAAGGGACAGTTCCTAAGTAAAAGATACCCCGAAGTTTTACCGGACTTCGGGGTATCTTTTTTGAAAGTTTTTGGCACAGTACGAAAGGATCGGTACCTTATGGCATTCTATTGGACGGTGGATATTGGATTGGTAAATATATCGCTGTTTTACTCAAAGGTGGCAATTCCCAGAGTTACTGCTTTATGTATGGGGTTGCAATAATCTTCCGTCTATTGTGTAGTAACCTGGATGATACGTTACTCTGCCGTTTTTTATCAGATGTATATATCTGCCATCAGGAGTTAGGCCCTTTAATGTACGACTAAGAAAAATAGAACTCTTAGGGATGTGGCCTATGCATGCTTTCGTAGTATTTGGTGAATTTGTCAAACAACCACAGACAGCGCTAAGCATTTAGAGTCCTCCTTATGAATATCGGATTTTAATGATAAAAATAATTAAGATAGTTCTAACCGCATAATGTATTGTACGAGTGTAGTGCCAAGAATATAACTCTTTTTACTCGAGGGAGTTCAAAAATATCCGTCTATATGCCCCAAATAGTAGGGTACAGGCGGATATTTTTTGTTATTTATTCAACCTATTTTGAAGATCTATACCTTTTAGAAGAGGTAATAATTTTTCAAATGAGTTATTCTAACAGTAAGGATGATTTTATATCCCTCTATTGTTAGTTTTTAGGTTTAATATGTTTGCTCGTAAATAATATAGAGCTGTTTATAAAGTTGAAAAATCTAATATAAATGTACTACATAATGGGAGGACGGTAGTTTGGATGCTAAATTTATTAACCCTTTTTTAAGTGCTTTTATAGGCGTGGTGCCTAAAGTCGGATTTACAAACATTGTGAGAGGAAAAATCTTTACGAAAGAACAATTTGTTGATAATCTAGGTGTTAGTGTACAAGTTGGTATGAACAGTCAAAGTGATGGAAATATCATTTTTAATATGACTGAACAAACGGCTAAAACGATTTCATCAGTGATGTTGAGGCGGGCTACGACGGGGGAGCTTGATGAGATGGCTGAAAGTGCAATTTGTGAGCTGGTCAACATGATTGTTTCTCATGCATCTACGTCTTTAAATCAGATTGGATTTACCGTGAAAATCAATCCGCCCTCATTTCTTCAAGGGAATGGGAAAGTTGCAGTGTGTAATAGTACGTATATTGCGGTTGAAATGATTGTAGACAATTGCCCCATAGAAATGGCCATTGGTCTTAATGCTTGATAAATAGTAATAAAACAGAGCGAAGCAATCTCCTAGCAAGAAGGGGATTGCTTCGCTCTGTTTACAGATCTCTAAAAGGATTCAAATGCTTTCGTCTTATTTAAAAGATATTTATGTTAATGTAGTATAAAGTCAGTTTCCTGTGATAGAAAATGGGGCTAAACCCTTGCTCTAAAAGAGCAGAGCGTTTCATATGTTAAAGATGTAACATAATAGAATTGTGTTACAAACAATAATATAAATACGCTTTTTTCTAGATAAATCCTTTTTTCTTACAAATTTTATAATAATTTACAAATATTTTTAAAGAATATGGCGAATAATGTAATCAGTAAAGTTAGCTCACTCATTTAATGTGTTAGATTGCAGTTCACTTAGAGAAATTATTGAGGTTTTTAATTCATTATGATATAAACATCCTTATATATTGTTAGTATTTATTAGATTTACATAAGAGTTGGTAATGTAACATAATTCTATTATGTTACATTACCAACTTTTTCATATGCGTTTTTAGGTCATTTCCTGTGTACATAGTATGAATGTGAAGTCCTAAATGTTTATTATATTACATTCATCATCTACAAAGAAATGGGGGTGATTGGTCAAGGTTATATATCAAATGCATAATACTGGTGATACCTAAGAATTACTGTGATCAGGCTATGCTGTAAATTTTGAGAAACAAAATATTATTATGTGTAAAGTGAGGCTCAGCTTATGAAAGTAACCAGTATTCAAACTCGATTTTTAATTATGCTGCTTCCCTTATTTATTTTGTCATTTGGATTATTATCTAGTGTTAGTTATTATTTATCAAACAAATATTTGATTCATAGTGTAAATGAAACGGCAGCTTCAATTGGAACGGATTATGCTAATAAGATACAATTCGACTTACAAGAAAAGTTAATTCGATTAGATGATCTTGCCAATACCCAGCGTATTAAAAATGGGACGAATAAGACCGAGATTGTTCAAGCATTGGCAGAAACCCAAAAGCGCATAGGTTATTTTGATGTTGTCTTTTTTGTTTCACTAGACGGATCAGGGGTTCTTTCTGACAGCTCTACAGCTCAATATGGTGACCGGGATTATTATAAGAAGGTACTTTCTACCCAAAAGCCTGTTATTTCAGACCCCTTAGTCTCCCGTACAACGGGCAAACTATCTGTAGTTATAGCTACACCTGTTCTTAATAATGGTCAATTGGCAGGAGTTATAGGAGGGACCTATTCATTAGACAGACTAACAGAGTTAGTAAAAGATATAAGGTTTAAAGACACTGGTTATGGATTTCTGACAGATCATTTAGGTACTGTTATTGCATATCCGAAAAACCCAGAAATGATTGGTAAACTAAAATTGAATGAAAAGCAAATTAATCCCCAACTTAATTTGCCGGTGAAAGAATTAGATGAACGCTTACTATCCTTGTTTAAAACCGTAAACGAAAAGGGTACGCAGATGGAGGGATTGTATAGTTTTATTGATAATGTTACAAAGATGGGAGTTTTTACGCCTGTTTTATTGCCTGATGGATCCAAATGGGTTATGACAGTGGCAGCGCCAGAGACAGAAGTGAACCAAGAAATTACTACATTGGCGTACATGATGATTGCTATTTCAATTGCAAGTATTATTATCGCCATCTTATTTATCATATTTTTAAGCAAGCGTTTTGCAAAACCTATTCAGGTCATTCGAGATGAATGTTTGATATTAACAGATGGAGATCTTAGTGAACAAGAGATTCAAGTCTTTTCCCATGATGAAATTGGTCAGTTAGCAAAAGGCTTTCGAGATATGCGGGGTAATTTACGTGTTTTGGTTACCAATGTAAAATCCCAGGCGGAGCACGTAGCGGCTTCAAGTGAAGAACTAACCGCCAGTGCGAGTCATTCAGCAGATGCCGCTAATCAAATAGCGGCTTCAATTACTGATATTGCTCATGGTACGGAAAAACAGGTAAATTCAGCAGATCGTATTGCTGCTGTGGCACGGCAAATGTCGACTAACACAGAACAGATATTAACAACGACCCAAGGCGTATCTGAGATTGCTATACATGCTTCTCAAGAGGCAGAGAAAGGAAAACAGTCTGTTGAGCAAGCAATTGTTCAAATGCAAGATATCAGTCATGGTTCGGCAGCGGTGCAAAGTGCAATTACGGAGCTTGCCGCAGGATCCCAGGAAATTAGTGAGATGGTAAATCTGATTTCAACTATCGCCAGTCAAACGAATCTATTAGCATTAAATGCTGCCATTGAAGCTGCAAGAGCAGGGGAGCACGGAAGAGGCTTCGCTGTGGTGGCAGAAGAAGTTCGAAAGCTGGCAGAGCAGTCTAATCAAGCCACTCAGCAGATTGGAGCTGTGATTCAAAAAAATCAAGTTAACATGGAGCAGGCTGTTGCTGCTTCTCAATCTGGCTTGGAACGGGTAAAGGATGGAATTGTCGTTATTAACTCTGCGGGAGAGATGTTTACCATTATCGTGGAGTCTATTATTCAATTTTCTCAGCAGATAAAAGAAATATCCGAGGCCATTCAGCAGATCGTTGATGGCAGCCAGACCTTGGTAGGATCGATTCAGGAAATTGAAATTGTAAGCAAAGAGAATGCGGCAGAAACCCAGACGATTTCCGCTGCAACAGAAGAGCAATCTGCATCCATGCAGGAAATTGCTTCTGCCAGTCACAGTTTAGCCTCTTTGGCCAGTACGCTGCAAGAGGGGGTTGCAAAATTCCGAGTCTAATTCCGAATATGTAAAATATAAGAATCCCTAAGGTAAACAAATCTCAACCCTAGATAAGAAGTACTTTATGTAAATTATAAAATACTTCTATCTAGGGTTGAGACGTTTATTTTGAAATATTAGCACTAACAATATAATATAGCATGATTCACTCACGTATTCATTGGAAAGATTGATTTAAAAGATGTTATACTATATGGAGAAATATAACAGGTCAACAGCAATTTGATTGTAGCCTCGTCGATTAAAGGAGATTTTTCAGATGTTCATTTTAAAGAAGTTTATTCAATATTATAAGCCCTATCAGTTCTTATTCTATATGGATATGGTTTGTGCATTAACCATGTCCATGATTGATCTTGCATTTCCGCAAATTTTAAACCTCCTTACCAAAGGTTTATTTACCCAAAGTTCAGCCGAGATTTTGCATGGGATTGGTTATGTTGGTGGGGGGTTAATTGTGATGTACCTCATTCGCTATGGCTGCCAATACTATATTACCTCCTGGGGACATGTAATGGGGGCTCGAATGGAGAGCGATATGAGACAGGATTTATTCGATCATTTGCAGCGTCTTCCATTTTCTTATTACGATAAAAATAATACAGGGGAAATGATGTCCAAACTGGTTTCAGATTTGTTTGATATCTCAGAGCTGGCACACCATGGACCGGAAAACTTATTTATTTCCATATTAAAGATAATTGGTTCTTTCGCGCTGCTAATGCTGATTCATGTGAAAATGACATTGATTCTCCTATGCGTTACGATGATCATGGTAGTTTTCAGTGTTTATCAAAACCGAAAGCTGAAGGCTATTTTTATGGATAATCGAAAGAAAATTGCCAATGTGAACTCTCGGGTACAAGATAGTCTCTCTGGTATTCGTGTAGTCAAATCCTTTGCCAATGAGGAGATCGAAAGCGAAAAGTTTAAAAGCAGCAACGTTGAGTTTTTAGATTCTAAAGAAACTGGTTACAAAATAATGGGCAGTTTTCATGCAGGAAACAATTTCTTTGAAGGATTGCTTTATGTAACAGTACTGGTCTTTGGCGGTGTCTTTATTGCCAATGGTACGATGCAGCTCACGGACCTGGCGGTTTATGCTCTATACATTGGCATCTTTATTAATCCTCTTGATGTACTTATTAATTTTACCGAACAGTTTCAAAAAGGCTACGCTGGTTTTAAGCGTTTTGTTGATGTACTGCAGACGGAACCGGAAATTGTGGATAAAGAGGATGCAATATCTCTTACCAATGTACGTGGTGAGATCGCATTCAAGGATGTTTCTTTTTATTATGACAAAACTACTGAAGTGCTGGAAAAGGTGACAATATCGATAGAAGCTGGAAAAACCGTAGCTTTAGTTGGTCCATCTGGAGGAGGTAAGACGACCCTTTGTTCTTTGCTGCCCCGCTTTTACGATGTGACAGAGGGTTCTGTGACAATTGACGGCAAGGATGTTCGTGACGTTACGCTGAAGTCTCTGCGAAGTAACATCGGAATTGTCCAACAGGACGTGTATATGTTTGCTGGCAGTGTGCGGGACAATATCTCTTATGGCAAGCCTAAGGCTGCTGAGGAGGAAATTATTAAGGCAGCCAAGAATGCCAACATTCACGATTTTATTATGAGTCTTGATTATGGCTATGACACCTATGTAGGAGAACGAGGAGTTCGTCTTTCCGGTGGACAGAAGCAGCGCCTGGCGATTGCACGTGTCTTTTTAAAGAATCCTAAAATTTTAATTTTGGATGAGGCTACTTCCGCTTTAGATAATGAGAGCGAGCGTCATATTCAAGCATCATTAGAGCAGCTTTCCAAGGATCGAACGACCATTGTCATTGCCCACAGGTTAAGCACAATACGAAATGCGGATGAAATTATTGTGATTAATGATCGGGGCATTCAGGAACGGGGAAATCATGAAACGCTGCTGCTGCAAGATGGACTTTATGCCAAGTATTATAATATGCAGTTCGAAGGATTAGAGGAGCTAAACAAATAAGTTAGCATGAAAGGGAAGATCAGCGTAATGTTCATAGAGGTTAACATATTCTTTGTGAAGAGGAGGAATATGTTAACCTATTTTTATTTAGTCTGGAAATCAAAAGTAAGTTTCAAAATGAAAAATGTATGTTATTATATATACTGTTATGCTCGTAAATAACTACACAAAGAGACTTAGCAATAGAGTCGTTTGTAATGTGTGAATATTACAAAAATAACTTAAAAGAGTGTGAAATTTTCTTGTTTTGTAAACTTGCAGTCATAACGAAAGGACTAATGATTAGAGCAAATAAAAAATAGGAGTGAAGTCATGGGTGTAGTTAAAAAAAGAGAAACATTTTCTTCAGGGTTAGCAGTGTTTTTTGCAACACTAGGATCAGCAGTAGGGTTAGGTAATATTTGGAAGTTTCCTTACTTAACAGGACAAAATGGCGGCGGCGCTTTCTTATTAGTCTATTTTTGCTGTATTTTATTTGTTGGTTTACCGATTATGCTCAGTGAGTTTTACATTGGAAGGAAAACTAGGAAGAATGCTGTAGGTGCCTTGGAAGAGTTAAAACCCGGTACCCCTTGGAAGAACATTGGGATTATGGGCGTTGCGTCCTCTTATCTGATTATGTTTTTTTACAGCTGTGTAGCTGGATGGGTATATTATTATTTATTTAAAGCAATTTCGGGAGATTTTGTTAACGTTACCATGGAGACAGCTAAGACCCAATTTGGTGATGTGATTATGGGGCCATTGTCACCTATTTTATGGCAGTTCATTGTAATTGCTGTAGTAGCCGGTATTTTAACAATGGGTGTAAAAAAAGGGATTGAAAAGATTACCAAGACATTAATGCCATTATTATTTATTCTGATTATTATTTGTGATATTCGTGCTTTGACCTTACCGGGAGCTGCAGAGGGGATTCAATTTTTATTTCATGTTGATTTTGGACAATTATCAGCTGCGGCTATATTAGCAGCCTTAGGACTGGCTTTCTTTAAATTATCCCTTGGTATGGGCACGATGATGACTTATAGCAGTTATTTTACAGAAGAGAACAATATGTTTAGTATGGCAGTTAAAGTGGCTTTATCTGATACATTAGTATCCATGTTAGCAGGTTTAGCGATATTCCCAACTGTATTTTCTTTTGGTATGGAGCCTACGGCTGGGCCTGGATTGCTCTTTATGACCATACCTTTGGTATTTTCTCAAATGCCTTTTGGCAATCTATTATTAATTGCCTTTTTCTTTTTAACGGCTATTGCCGCGACGACTGCCATGTTATCATTGGTAGAAGTGCCTGTGGCGTATTTATCTGAGGAGAAGGGCATGTCGCGAAAAGGCGCAGCAATTCTGACAGCAGTAATTATGTTTATAGTAGGTATTTTAGCAACCTTATCGGTTGACAAGACCAGTATGTTGGGGCATATTACCTTCTTTGGGCTCGGTTTTTTTGATTTATTTGACTATATTTCTTCTAATGTTTTTATGCCATTGGGCGGATTATTGATTGCCTTATTAATGGGATATTCGATAAAGCGTGAAGACGTAGTCGCTGAATTATCCAATCATGGAAAGTTAAAAATTGCAGGATTGGTCAATGTATACTTCTTGCTGATTCGTTATGTAACTCCCGTATTACTGATTGTAGTCTTCTTGAATGCCATTGGGATACTAAAAATGTAGAGTTTAATGCTGGATACCCCCCTCTGATCCTAGATATAATATCGGATCAGAGGGGGGTATAGATAGAATCATGAACTGCGTAGAAAAATTGAATTTAATTTGCTATAATGGTTTCAAACGTATTCTTGTAACTAGACGATAAAGATTGCCTTTCATTGTGAAAAAAATTACGTATACATGCATTGCATGTTAAATAAACCCTACGAATTTCAATTATTATCATAATATTGCAAAAATAGCATGATGACGATTGAAAAAGGTGAGAGGAGTGTGAATATGCAGTTCATGATTGAAGACTTTCATGCAACTCTAAATTCGATAAACAATGGGATTGTCGTGGTTGATAAAAAAGGAATCATAATCTTCATGAATCAATGGGCAGAAATGATTATTGGCCTTAAAAGTACTGCGGCTATTGGATGTATAGTGGATAATATTCTTCCGGATAATCGATTAGTAAGAGTAATAGAAACGGGGGCTGCCGAATTCAATCAACGGTTTCAAATCGGTATGACTCATGTCTTGATGAACTCGACGCCAATATGGAAAGAAAAGCGGATTATCGGTGCAATCGCAGTCTTTCAGGAAATTACTGAGCTTAGTAAAGTGGCTGCTGAGTTAGAAGAAGTAACAAAGCTAAAATGTACGCTGCAATATGTTTTGGAAAGCATTGAAGAAGGGATTGTGGTGGTAGATAAGCAGGGAATTATTACTATGATGAATCCGGCGTATTATGCTGTTTTGGATAAAAAGCCCCATGAGGTGATTGGCAAAAAGGTAACAGAAGTGATTCCCAATACCCAATTGCATGAGGTTATCGAAAATGGAAAAGGGGAAATGAATGTAATACAGAAAATGAATGGTAATAACTGTATTGTTTCCCGCATTCCCATTGTAAAAAATGATGAAATTATTTGTGCTGTTGGTCATGTCGTATTTAAAGATATCAAGGATTTGAAGCGACTGGCTAATGAAATCAGCCATCTCCAGCATGAGCTTGAATATTATAAGGAAAGACTGCGAAAGACGTTAGGTGGCAAGTATACATTTGGAGATATTATTGGAGAAACTAAAAAGATTGAAGAGGTTAAGCATATTGCTCAAAGAACGGCTAAAGGCGGTTCAACTGTACTGATTTTGGGAGAAAGCGGCACGGGGAAGGAGCTCTTTGCACATGCCATTCATAATGGGAGTTCTCGCTGCCAAGGGCCATTTATTAAAGTGAATTGTGCGGCAATACCAGAAAATTTGTTGGAATCAGAGTTGTTTGGTTACGAAGAAGGTGCGTTTTCTGGAGCGAGAAAAGGTGGTAAGCCTGGCAAGATGGAACTTGCCAACGGAGGCACGCTCTTTTTGGATGAAGTTGGTGATATGCCCCTTGGTATGCAAGTGAAATTATTGCGGGTGCTGCAAGAATGGGAAATTGAAAGAATTGGCGGAACTAAGACCATTAAGCTGGATATACGGGTGATTACTGCTACGAACAAAGATTTGGAAGCGTTGGCGGCTAGTGGGCATTTCCGGCAAGACTTGTACTATCGTTTGAACATCGTTTCCATCCAGATTCCGCCGCTGAGGGATCATAAGGAGGATATTCCTTTATTGTGTGAGGTCTTGCTCAGAAAGATTAGTTTGAAATTGGAACGCTTTGTTGACTGTATATCGCCAGAAGCTATGAAGGTGCTTAAAGCCTATTCTTGGCCAGGCAATATCCGTGAATTGGAGAATATCTTGGAGCGATCTGTCAACATCATGGAGGAAGGAATCTGTATTTTACCAGAGCATTTAGCCCCTATCATGAGAAAAATACTGAAACCCCAGCACGTAGAAAAGGAATCAACTAGAGCTGAATTAGTTGAAATACGATATGAGGCAGAAAAAAATGCAATTCTAAAAGCACTAGAGGATACTGGTGGTAATAAAAGTAAAGCTGCACTATTGCTACACGTAAATCGGTCTGTTTTTTATGAAAAATTAAAAAAATATGGTATCGGGTATAACTCTCCTGGGAAAAAACGTTAAAAGGCAATGTGTTTACTGGTTGCTATAGACTATTTCTGACTCATGGCTAACTTCCGTTGATGTTATTATGTAACATTACAAAGCGGATTCGTCATGAGTTGTTTTGTTGTGTCTGAAAACCATACATAATTGTCTGTATTTTCAGACAATATCAATGCTATCTTTTCTGCTTAAAGGCGGTTACTTGTCTATGTTTGTTATTATTTTCACTTTGGCATACATCTTGCAACTTACTATAAATGTGAAAGTGGCGTCATGCAAAGAAGGGAGGTTTGGACGTTGTAGTACCAAGTAAAAAAGTATTGGGGGTTTAAGGTTATGGAAGTGATCAGTATTATAGCAAGTCTGATTTTGTTAATTTGCTTTGCTTACCGTGGGTATTCAGTTATTATATTTGCTCCGATATTTGCCTTGCTTGCTGCCAGTATGTCTAGTCTGCCAATCATGCCGGCTTATACCGAACTTTTTATGGCAAAAGGTGTGACCTATATAAAGTCTTTTTTTCCTGTATTCTTGTTGGGAGCCATCTTTGGAAAAATTATGGAGGACACTGGACTGGCTCAAGGTATTGCTCACGCAATTATAAAAGGATTAGGAAGGGAACGTGCTATTCTTGCTGTTACGTTAGCTGGAGCGGTTTTAACGTATGGTGGTGTAAGTATGTTTGTGGTGGTATTTGCGGTGTATCCTTTTGCCGCCGCACTATTTAGAGAAGCGAATATACCAAAACGGCTTATCCCTGCAGCTATCGTTCTTGGTGCATTTACTGCAACGATGGATTCTTTCCCTGGTACTCCTCAAATACAAAATATTATACCCACTAGCTTTTTCGGCACGACGATCTATGCAGCTCCCATATGCGGTATTTTTGGCGGCACGATTTTAATCGGTTCGGGTCTTTTCTATTTAAATCACCGATATAAAACGGCTATTACTAGTGGTGAAGGGTATGGCGAGCATACGATCAATGAGCCTGACATACGCTTAGATACAGAGGTTAAACTACCTTCCTGGTATATTGGGGTTATTCCTCTCTTGGCAGTACTGATTATTAATTTTGTGATGATCAACTTCTTTGCCTGGAATCCGGCGATGCTTGAACCATTTCAAGCAATGAAATTACCAATGGTAGCAGCCAATATTAAAAATGTCATTAGTATTTGGTCACTCATTATTGCTTTGGTCATCGGTATTTTACTTGCCATGGGCTTAGGGTACAAATCGATACCAAAAGGCGGCAGCTTGGCAAAAGCCATGAATGCCGGGGCTATCGGCTCATTACTTGCCATCATGAATACTGCCTCTGAGGTAGGTTACGGTAACGTTATTGCAGCATTACCGGGTTTTAAAGCCATTTCGAGTGCGTTAATGAGTATAAAAATAGGAGGTACACCTTTAGTCTCTGAAGCGGTGACGGTTACTACTCTCGCGGGTGTTACCGGATCAGCATCAGGAGGCATGTCCATTGCATTAGATTTAATGTCAAAAGATTGGCTGGCATGGGCTCAATCCATCGGTATGTCTCCTGAAATTCTACATAGAGTTGCATCGATGGCATCAGGCGGCATGGATACCCTTCCACATAATGGTGCCATCATTACGTTATTGGTGGTCTGTGGATTGACTCATAAACAGGCATACAAAGATATTTTCGCATTAACCCTAATGAAAACGAGTGTCGCATTTATAGTGGTTTTTTTCCACTTACTTACTGGATTATATTAATTAAAAATTTGTGTCGAAAGACACGTACTGAGGTGAAGGATATGGTTAAAATCATTAGTGCACAAGAAGCTGCCAAATTGGTTAAAAGCGGTGCCACTGTTGCAACAAGCGGATTTGTAGGCTGTGGTAATCCAGATGCATTGACTGGAGCAATTGAAGAAAGCTTTCTAAAGGAAAGACTTCCAATTGACCTTACGTTGATATACTGTGCCGGGCAGGGGGACGGTAAGGATCGTGGCGCAAACCACTTTGGACATGAAGGGCTGGTGAAACGGGTAATCGGCGGACACTGGAATCTGGCACCAAAACTCGGTAAACTTGCCGTGGAAAATAAAATTGAAGCCTATAATTTCCCCCAAGGCACTCTTACCCATTGGTTTCGTAATGTTGCCGGACGAAAACCAGGGGTTATTGCGAAGGTGGGTCTGAATACTTTTGTAGATCCCCGGGTGGAAGGCGGTAAGATCAATGACGTTACTAAGGAAGACTTGGTCGAGGTGATTGAGTTAGGAGGTGAAGAGTGGCTTTGGTATAAACCCTTTCCCATTGATGTGGCATTGCTTCGCGGCACTAGTGCGGATAAGAAAGGTAATATTACGATTGAACATGAAGCAGTATCCTTAGAGCTTCTCTCTCTGGCGCAAGCTGCCAAAAACTCAGGCGGTATTGTTATCGTACAAGTAGAACGCATTGTGGAAAATGGCAGCATGCATCCTATGAATGTAAAAGTTCCCGGTATTAACGTGGACTATGTTGTAGTGAATGAAAATCCAGATAATCATGTACAGATCTATGCTGAACCATGCAGCTACAATCCTGCATATTGCGGGGAGGCCCGTGCGCCGCTCTTTACAATTGCCCCTATGGTTCTTGATGAGCGTAAAGTAATTGCACGGCGGGGGGCTATGGAACTTATCCCTAACGCAGCGGTAAATCTGGGAATTGGTGTTCCTGAAGGCATTGCTATGGTGGCAAATGAAGAAGGCATTGGTGATACAATGACGCTTACGGTAGAGTCTGGTCCTGTCGGTGGTCTCCCGGCAGGCGGCTTGGGATTTGGAGCTGCAATGAATGCTGAAGCCATTCTTGACCAGCCATATCAATTTGACTTTTATGACGGCGGTGGTCTGGATTTGGCCTTCCTCGGGTTAGCACAAACCGATCAATATGGAAATATTAATGTTAGTAAATTTAAGGGCCGCGTAGCGGGGTGCGGCGGTTTCATCAATATTACACAAAATACAAAGCGGGTTATATATTGTGGTTCCTTTACTGCAGGTGGACTGAAGGTTAACATTGCCGATGGAAAATTGAAAATTGTTAATGAGGGGAAAGTTAAGAAATTTCTTGACCATGTTGAGCAAATTACCTTTAGTGGTACATATGCACAAAAAACACAACAATCGGTCATGTATATTACCGAACGTGCAGTATTTGAGCTGACAGCAAAAGGCGTAATGCTGACAGAAATAGCACCAGGTGTAGATATTGATAAAGATATTCTGGCACTTATGGATTTCAAACCAATTATTTCGCCAAATATTAAAATGATGGATGAACGTATCTTCCGCGATGAGATTATGGGGATCAAGATTTGAAAATCTGATAAAAAGTCTATGAAGTACAAGGATGTAAGCGTATTGTTGTATAGCGTGCTGTAGTTAGAAGTTAAACTCACCATTTGATTTTGCATACTTGCCATCATTAGGTATAATAGGTATAGTAAGATTTTGTTGGTGAGAGGTATCGTTATGAATATAGTTTCGATTGAAAAGTTATCCAAAAGTTATGGTATGAAAAATTTATTTAGTAATGTTTCTTTTGGTATTGATGAAAATGATAAAATTGGCTTGATTGGTGTGAATGGCACAGGGAAATCTACTTTTTTGAAAGTCATCGCTGGATTGGAAGAAGCGGATGATGGGAAGGTGATGATTGGCAACACCATAGAAGTACAATATCTAGCCCAGAATCCTTCTTTTAATCCTTCAGATACGGTTCTGGATCAGGTGTTTCAGGGGTATTCACCGATCATGAAATTGCTGAGGGAATACCAACAGGTGCTGCTGGCCGCTGAGGATAACCCGAAAGATCAAGGTTTACAAAAACAACTTATTGCACTCAGTCAGCAAATGGATGGTATGAATGGCTGGCAGCTTGAGAGTGAAGCCAAAATCATTTTAACGCAATTAGGTATAACCGATTTTACAGCAAAGGTAGGCACTTTATCTGGTGGGCAGCGTAAACGCATCGCTTTGGCAAGTGCTCTGATTCATCCGGCGGATCTATTAATTTTAGATGAGCCTACCAATCATATCGATAATGATACGGTAGCTTGGTTGGAGGAGTATCTACATAAACGCAAGGGCGCATTGCTGATGATTACTCATGATCGTTATTTTTTAGATCGTGTAGTGAATCGTATCATTGAGCTAGATAAGGGCAATTTATATAGTTACACGGGAAATTACAGTCTGTTCTTGGAACTAAAAATGCAGCGGGAAGCCGACCAAGAGGCAAGTGAAAATAAACGCCAGAATTTACTGCGTAATGAATTGGCATGGATGAGAAGAGGTGCCAGAGCTCGCACTACCAAGCAAAAGGCTCGGATTGAACGCTTTGAGAAGCTATCAGATGAGAAGGTTGATTTAAGCCAGGATCGAGTGGAAATTACAGCAGGTGCCAGTCGTCTAGGACGGAAGATTATTGAAATAGACAATGTGTGTAAATCTTTTGGAGAACGTGCCGTCATCCAGAACTTTAGTTATATTGTACTGCGCAATGATCGGATGGGAATTGTAGGATCCAATGGCAGCGGAAAATCAACCTTACTGAACCTGGTAACGCAAAAATTAAATCCTGATAGTGGTGTGATTGAAATCGGACAGACCGTAAAAATCGGTTATTTCTCCCAGGAAAATACGGACATGGATGAAGAGTTGCGGGTGATTGAATATATCAAAGAAGAGGCCAATTTCATACCTTCTGCCGATGGTGGTATTATTACAGCTTCTCAGATGTTGGAGAGATTTCTCTTTTCTCCAGAGATGCAGTGGACACCCATTCGCAAATTGTCTGGCGGGGAGAAACGCCGCTTGTACTTGCTTCGTATTTTAATGGGATCACCGAATGTATTGTTATTAGATGAGCCTACCAATGATTTGGATATTCAGACGCTGACCATATTAGAAGATTATTTGGATGATTTTCCTGGTGCAGTCATTGCCGTTTCTCATGATCGATATTTCTTAGATCGAGTTGTAGAAAAAGTTTTTGCTTTTGAAAAGGATGGGAGCATTCGGCAATATGTAGGCGGTTATTCAGATTACCAAAGTGCCTTGGCATATGACGAGGAAAAGCAGAATCAGGGAAAAGAGACGAGCAGTGAGCAAACGCAAAGTGAGAGACCAAAAGAGCGTTCTCGGAAGTTTACGTTTAAAGAGCAAAAAGAGTATGAAGAAATTGATGATGTAATTGCTAGTGTGGAAAAGGAGATTCAGATTGTTGGGGCACGTATCAATAATACTGGTAGTAATTTTGCCTTGCTTCAGGAGTTAACAGAAGTGCAGCAGCAACTTGAGAAAAAACTGGAAGAGCTGCTAGAGCGCTGGACCTATTTGAATGAATTGGCTGAAGAAATTGGACAACAGTAAATAGGCTAGGTGTAGAAGTAGAAAAAAGCAATTCAAAATTCTCCCTTTTTGAAGAAACCCTGCAAAATTCTTAATGGAATTTTGCAGGGTTTCATTTACTCTTTGGTTTACAAGTATTTTTTCACTAATTCAATAGGAATACATAGTTTGTCTAGCTGTTTCTTCAACAGATAATCCCTGTTTCAACTATTTCCTGCTGTGGTCGCCTTGTGTTTTATAAAGGGGTTGTGGAAATTATAGTTGACCATTTGTATATTTTCTTTTATACTATTTAAAGTGCTGATTTATGAAAAAATTACCATTTAAAACAAAAAGTAGGAGGGGGAAAATGGACACGAAAAACCGACCAACAGACTTGGTTCATTCGGCATTTTTTGCCGCCCTGACCGCTGTGCTGGGCTTAATTTCGATTCCGATTCCCATGAGCCCGAGTCCTATTTCTGCAATGAGCTTAGGCATCATGTTAACAGGCAGTATTTTAACTGTCAGACAAGCAGCTTTTAGCGTGATTACACTCATTCTGATGGGAGCGGCAGGATTGCCAGTTTTCGCAGGTATGAGTGGTGGCATTGGCATTCTATTGGGACCGCGCGGCGGCTATTATTTTGGTTTTCTCATCGGAGTGATGCTGATTGCCTGGCTGAGAGGGAGGCAGAACCGGATTTGGCGACTGGCGCTAGCTAATGTGACTGGTGGGGTTATGGTAGTTGACTTGTTTGGAGTCGTATGGCTAAGTTTTATTACCGATATAAGCTTGGGAAATGCTTTGATAGCTGGAGTGTTGCCTTTTTTACTAGGGGATTTGGTTAAGGCTTTTATTGCAACATGGATAGGGGCACTTGTAAATCGTTCTCTGTTACGGTTCAAAGGCTAGGTGGGAGCAAGCCCATCATACTTCTTGGTAGGGTTATGTTCCAGCATATATAGTACAATGAAACATTAAGTAAGATTGGATAAAAATGCTTTGGTTTTAAAAGTTTTAATGCAGCATTTATGATAGCTTGATTTTATTACTTGCAGAAGAGGAGCGTTTAATATGTATGATGTTATAGTAATAGGAGCTGGACCTGCGGGGTGTATGGCTGCTAAACGGACAGCGGCTGCTGGATATAAAGTGTTATTGATTGAAAAGCTGGAAATGCCGCGCGAAAAGTCATGTTCGGGTATTTTGATACCAAAATCTGTGGAAATAGTGGAAAATGAATTTGGTAAAATACCGGATTCGGTTCTATGCAGACCGAATGTAAGCCGGGGTATTATTATTACCAATGAAGAAAATCAAGCGTTTACATTTGAAAGTAGTGGGTTAAATATATGGCGAAGTTTATTTGACCATTGGCTAGCTCTAGCGGCAAAAGATAGTGGTGCTGAGATTAGAACGTCAACAGTCGCTATTTCTTGTGAAGAAGGATCCGATCATGTATCGGTTGAACTACAAGGGCGCAAAACATATTATGAACAGGCGGCTGTTGTTATCGTATGTGACGGTGCTGGCAGTCTTATTAAAAAGAATTTATTACAGGAACGAAACAGTTATATTGCTACTTACCAGACGTTTTCCAAGGGAAGTATTGATTTGGATAGTCAGTTTTTTCATGCATATTTGAGCCCTGAATTATCCGAATATGATGCATGGTTTAATGTCAAAGATGATTTTCTTATTATTGGAGTAGGAGTGAAAGATCCCAATAAAATAAAGCACTATCATTCTCGATTTCTTTCTTTCCTTCAGTCTTATTATAATGCAAGAATACAACCACAGGTTAAAGAAGAACGCTGGATTATACCATATATCACCCCTGGACATTCGGTTACATTAGGAAAAGGCAGAGTATTGTTTGCAGGTGAAGCCGCTAATTTTCTTAATCCTATGGGGGAAGGAATATCTAGTGCTTTAGTAAGCGGATGTAAGGTTGCAGAAGCAATTCAATCTGTCTATACAAAAGGACATATTGTCAACGCACAACAACTAATAAAGACGTATGAAAAATATGTTTTGCAGGAAAGACAGTATATGATAAGGCAGTGGGAACTTCTTGCCAGGGTTTCTCCAAAATTTTCAGATTTTTTATCATCTTAATATAGGAATGATAGATTTATTATTTTGCTTTCTCGATCTTTAGGATTGTCTCAATTTTTGAGACAATCCTTTTTATATTATGTTTATTTACTCATTATTAAGACAAGAAAACATTTTACCAAAGGATGTCATTGGGGTTATTTGGAAATTTAACTGGAAATTAACTGGAAATTATGTTAATATAAAGTAAATGAATTAAATTTATTCTATTGACAAAGTTGAATTTTTTGTTAAATAAATGAGGAGGAAATATTAAATGAGAAATGTGCAATTGATAATGGAATTGGGAAATCGGATAGTAGCCGGCGGGCAAATAACAATGGAGGATGCACAATCATTAGCGGATATAAATGAAGAAGATTTGCCATTTTTACTTGCGATGGCTGATGCTATACGGCAAAAGTACGTTGGCAAAGATGTAGATTTATGCTCTATCGTTAATGGGCGTTCAGGGATGTGTTCTGAGGACTGTGCTTTTTGTGCTCAATCGGCTCATCATCATACCCAGGTAAACGTGTATCCGCTTATGACTGAAGAAGAATTGCTGTCTGCTGCAAAGCAGGCTGAAGATGGAGGGGCATTACGTTTTGCAATAGTGACTAGCGGGCGAGGCATGGGGGATGAGGGAGAGTTTACTAAAATTCTAAGAGCATTAAAACGCATCAAACAGGAAACAAAGCTGCATGTATGCTGTTCTCTGGGGTTATTATCCTTTGAAAATGCCAAGGCGTTAAAAGCGGCAGGTGTTTCACGCTATCATCATAATATTGAAACGAGCGAGAGTCATTATTCTTCTATTTGCAATACACATACATACAAGGATCGTGTGCAAACGATCAAGGTTGTTAAAGAAGCAGGACTTGAAGTTTGTTCGGGGGGCATTCTTGGCATGGGGGAAAGTATGTCACAGCGTCTAGAGATGGCGTTTGCTTTGAAAGCAATGAACGTGGATTCCGTGCCGCTTAATATACTGCATAGAATGAAAGGGACACCACTGGAGAATCTGCAACCGATAACACCTTTGGAAGTCTTAAAAAGCTTTGCTTTATTCCGATTTATTCTGCCGGACCGCGGCTTGCGTACCGCGGGAGGGCGGGAAGAGAATCTACGTGATTTGCAGGCATTGAGCCTAAGAAGCGGTATCAATGGTATGATGATTGGCGGATATTTAACAACCCATGGACGGGATTATTCTACCGATTTAAGGATGATTTATGATTTAGAACTGAGTCCGCTTTCTGCTAAACAAGCTGTTCATGCTGTATTGTAATGATACTACTATTATTCATCAACGAAACCAAAAGAAAAGGGGTCATTAAGTGCTTTATAGCGTTAGAATGAGATCGGCGCAAGGGGGCGCTCATGAAATGGGTGGGCGGCATATATCGGGTGCGGAACGATTGGTGGTTTTGCAGCGGCTCGGAAAAATTACGCAGGATATGTTGGAAAGAGCTTTTTCGCATACGCGGGGGAGTGCAGATTTCGTGAATATTACAATAGAAGCTGTCCCCAGGGAAATCGTTAAACCAGTACGCTTGTTACCTGCGCGGACTGTTGATGTTTTGGATTTTACGGCCGGTCGTGCTGCAGCAAAATCCGAGTTACTATCTATTGGAGTGAGCAATCAAGCGGTGGAACGCGGTATGGAGCAATTGGTGAAATTAACGGATAGTATGCGTGGAGCTATGTTAGTATGTGCCAAGACTGGAGAGCGGTTAGATAATACCGGCATGCGTGGTATCAGGGTATCACGTATGGATAGCAATGATGAAGATGTTCTCAATCAATGGATGGAGTGCCAGGGATTGCAAGGGATTCATGCGCGGGAAGGTATGATTCTTGCCACTAAGGTTGTTTCCGCTCCAGGTGTGATTGCAGAACTCTGTTGGTCTGATGATCCAGAATATGTTACAGGGTATGTAGCCTCAGCAAAGGGGTATATCCGGTTTACAAAACTAAAACCGTACGGCAGTTCACTGGGAGGACGGGTGTTTTTTATACGCGAAAATAGCAATGTTGCAGAGCTCTGCAAGTATCTTGAGAAACAACCAGTGCTGGTTACGGTTCCAACTGAAGGAGAAGATTTATAATGGATTTTTTGTCAAAATATTTGACTGAGATCAAACAATTAGAATTGCACCGGGAACTTTATACATACAGTTTTCGGGATGCGGTGCACGCGCAAATGGATGGAAAAGAGTATCTAATACTTGCATCAAATAATTATTTGGGGTTAACTCATGATCCGGCTATAAAACAGGCTGCGATGGCAGCAATAAATGAGTACGGTACGGGATCCGGAGGTGCACGGCTAACAATAGGAAGTCATCCTCACTATGCGTTATTGGAACAAGAATTAGCGGAATTTAAAGGTGCTGAAGCGGCAGTAGCATTTAATACTGGTTATATGGCTAATGTGGGAGTTATTAGTTCACTTGTGGGTACTGGTGATACTATCTACAGCGATGAGTTAAATCACGCCAGCATTGTTGACGGATGCCGGCTATCACGGGCACGGGTTACCATATTCCAGCATTCGGATGTGAATCATTTATCTTCGCTATTAGCGCAAAGTTCATCTAATGGACAAAAGCTGATTGTCGTAGATGGGGTTTTTAGTATGGATGGTGATATTGCCCCAGTAGACGATATAGTGGATATAGCGGAAAAGTATAATGCGCTTGTCATGGTTGACGATGCGCATGCAACCGGGGTCATTGGTCCTGGCGGGCACGGCACAGCAGCCCATTTTGGATTAAAGGAACGTATCCATATTCAGATGGGTACTTTTAGTAAGGCATTAGGATCCGAAGGCGGATTTGTAGCTGGTCGTAAAACAATAATAGAATTTTTAATAAATAAAGCACGAAGTTTTATTTATTCGACAGCCTTGTCTCCAGCAACAATTGCTGCCGCACGTGCTGCGATTCAGCAACTTACATCTAGACCGGAGCTCGTTCAAAAGTTATCAAGGAATGCCTGTTTTATGCGCCGCTCGCTTCGTGATGCTGGTCTGCCAGTGGGCGAGGGATTAACTCCCATTATTCCGGTTATCGTGGGTTCGGCGGGAGCGACGATCGCTTTAGTGCAAGAATTAAGGCGTGAAGGGGTAATTGTCAGTGCAATTCGTCCTCCAACCGTACCAGCAGGAACGAGTCGGTTACGAATTACGGTATCGGCTGCCCATGAAGAAGCAGAATTAGCTGTAGCTGCAGAAAAGATTGCTGCAGCTGCTAAACGATTGCGAATAGTAGTTTAGTTAAAAGCTGAAATGAATTTTAAGATAACGGGGTGGATAATAAATGAAAGGTTTATTTATTACGGCAACGGATACTGATATAGGAAAAACAGTAATCACCGGGGCAATTGCAGCCGCTCTTAGGGACTGTGGAATTCACGTCGGTGTTATTAAACCCCTGGCATCTGGCGGGGTAGTAAATGCTGATGGTCACATACAATCAGAAGATGCTGTTTTTTTGGCGAAAGCAGCGGGCATTCCAGTTGAGAAGTGGGCGCAGGTAAATTCATTCTGTTTAACACCTGCGCTAACACCGGCAGCGGCAGCAGATCAAATGGGTATTGATATTGATATTCCCAACCTGATTGCTGCCTGCCGTAATACAAGCCAGTTTTATGAGTCCGTACTAATTGAAGGGGTCGGTGGCATTGCGGCTCCTTTGTGGAAAGAGTATCTTGTTGCTGATATGGTGTCCGAATTGAATTTGCCGGTAGTTGTTGTAACCGGACCACAATTAGGTACTATTAATCATACTGTGCTGACTGTAGCTTATGCCAAGGCGCGTAACATTAATGTGGCCGGAATCATTATGAACAAATGGAATGAGAATGCAAAGGGTGTTTTAGAAGAGAGCAATATGGAGTATATTGAGCGTCTGACGGGAGTTCCAATCTTAGGCAAGTTTCCTGTTGCAGATTCCGTGAGTGTCTCCATGGGACAAACGGAAAGCCTGGCTGAGTTGGCAAAGTTAAATTTGAATATAGAACGTATCATTCATATTATAGAAGGGAGCAATGGGAATGAGTGAAATTGAACTGCAAAATAAAAAATATGTTTGGCATCCTTTTACTCAAATGAAGAGCTGGGTAAGTAATGAGCAAACGGTGATAGCGGAAGCTAAGGGTAACAAAATTATTGATACGGAAGGCAAGGAGTATTTTGATGGTGTATCTTCTTTGTGGGTGAATATCCATGGTCATCGTAAGGCCGAAATTGACCAAGCAATTATTGAGCAGCTTGGCAAAGTTGCCCATAGCACAATGATCGGTTTGGCTAATATTCCCGCAACGCAGTTGGCAGAAAAATTAGTGGAAATTACCCCTTCTGGTTTAAATAAGGTGTTTTATTCCGATGATGGTTCGACTGCTGTAGAGGTAGCCATTAAAATTGCATTTCAGTACTGGCAGCATTGCGGTTTAGCGAAAAAAAGCCGATTTGTTTCACTTAACCAGGCTTATCATGGTGATACAATTGGTACAGTGAGTGTTGGTGGAATTGATTTATTTCATCGTGTTTTTAAGCCTTTACTTTTTGAACCAATCCAAATACCTTCTCCCTCATGTTATCATTGTACGCTGTCTGTCGGGTCGGATACGTGCAGTATGGCTTGTGTAGAAGCTCTAGAAAAAGTCTTGCAGGAAAACAATGAAGAAATTGCTGCTGTTATTTTAGAACCAATGGTTCAGGCTACGGCGGGTATACTCGTATCACCGCCAGGTTATCTGTCTAAAGTGCGTGAACTGACGAAAAAATATAATGTACTTCTCATTGTTGATGAAGTTGCGACAGGCTGGGGGCGCACCGGAAAGATGTTTGCATGCGAACATGAGAATGTTAATCCAGATATTATGATATTGTCTAAAGGCATTACTGGCGGATATTTAGCGTTAGCAGTAACACTTACTACCGATGAAATTTATAATCAATTTTTAGGCGATCTTCATGAAAAAAAGACTTTTTATCATGGGCATTCCTATACAGGAAATCAGTTAGCTTGTGCGGCGGCCTTGGCTAATTTAAAAATATTCCGTGATGAAAATGTAATCGATGGACTTGCTACTAAAGTAAAGGCGATTGAAGATAAATTGCTGGATATACGGCAACTGAGGCATGTTGGCGATGCAAGGCAGTGCGGTATGATCGCCGGGATCGAACTTGTAAAAGATAAGGAAAATAAAATACCGTATCCTTGGGAGCAGACTATGGGCGGGGCGGTTTGTATAAAAGCGCGGCAGCATGGTCTTTTTATCCGGCCGGTAGGTGATGTGGTAGTATTTATGCCGCCTTTATCCAGTAGTATAGAAGATATAGTTTGCATGCTGGAAATTCTTAAAAAGTCAGTAGAAGAAGCTACCAGTGATGATAATGTTATGAGTAGCATAAGCGGTGCTGCATATTTTTAGTGAAGAAGCAAATTTAATAATATAACACGCATCATGTTAAAGTGCATGTTGCGTTTGTTTTTTATGAGTTCATATTGTAGCGGATGGGTAATGATAAAAATATCTGTGTCATTTGCGAAACATATGTGCAGATATGTAGTGAAAGCAAGCTGTTATAACAAAATATAAGCGAGGAGATTTCGGTATGCGAATTACAGATGACATTATCATGTATGCTGACTGTCATCCCGATAAGATCGCGCTAACTAGTAAGGCGAATAAAAGAACGTTTGGTCAATTAGTAAAAAACGCCTTACTGATTGCAACAAAGCTGGCCAACCTATCAAAAAAAAGAAGAAGAAGCGATAATAGGCCTTTATTACTAGGGTTGTTATTAAATAATAGGTGTGAGTTTGTAGAACTTTTTCTTGCTGCTTCTATTGCCGGCTGTACAGCAGTAATTTTGGATAAAAAGTGGCCTCGTAAACAAATAGAAGATATTGTTGAGTGGTATCAAATAGATGTCTTAGTTGTGGATGATCCAAAAGACTTAGAAGATATTATTTTGAAAAATAGCATCAAAATTGATCTAACCAATAATTGCAAGCAATTATATTGTGAGGAAGTAGACTTAGATTTAATACACTCTGTAATTGATAATCCAGATTTATTTATTGGCTTTACTTCAGGTACTACTTCTTTTCCAAAGGCATTTATGAGGACGCATCAAACTTGGTTGGAAAGTTTTATTGCCAGCAGTCAAGAGTTTAAGATCAGTGCTGCAGAACATATTTTGGCACCGGGGGCTTTATGTCATGGTTTAACATTATATAGCGTATTGGAAGGCCTAAAACTGGGAGCTAGTATTTTTTTATTGGATAATTTTGAAATGCCGGCTATGGTTTATTTTTTGAGAAACGAGAATATTTCAACCCTTATTCTTGTACCGACGATGTTAAAAAAAATAACAAAAACTCTTCTGAATAAAGAGAGTTTTTCAGCGGTAAAAAAAATTATTACATCGGGATCAAAACTGGAATCATCCATGTTACATGAGATTCGTGTTATATTTCCTAATGCAAAATTATATGAGTATTATGGTGCCTCAGAATTAGGCTTTGTGACTGTGCACGATGTTTTTTCCCCACAGCCTGCTGATTCGGTTGGAAGACCTTTTTATGGTGTTGAAGTGGAATTTAGAGATGATAATGACCGTCCTGTTGGTGTTGGAGAAATAGGGACTTTATGGGTTAGAAGTAAGTTTGTTATTCATTGTTATTATTCGGGGGGAGATGGTGTTGGTTTTCATTTGAAAAATGGATGGGCAACAGTAGAAGATCAAGGTTACAGGGACAGCCAAGGTTATATTTATATTATTTCCCGCCGCAATCAAGTTATTATTTCAGGGGGGTTAAATATTTATCCTGTCGAAGTTGAATCCGCTTTATACAGTTTGTCGGAAATCAGTGAATGTTGTGTTTTTGGATTGCCTGATTCATATTGGGGGCATATAGTTTGTGTGGCTGTTAGCTGGAATGAGGGGAAAAATCTTTCCCGCAAAGAATTGCTGACAAGGTTATCTAAGAAAATTTCAAAATTTAAGCTTCCTAAAAAAATATTTATTGTACATTCGTTTTTGAAAACTAGCAGCGGCAAAATTGCTGTTAATGAAATGCGAAATTGGTTAGTTGAAGGAAATTGCTTAGAATTAGAATGAAATTTGAGAAGAATTTTTTATTTCATATTCGAAGGATGTGAGTATGGCATGAAATTAGAAGTTTTAGAATGCTTAGCGAAAGAGATAAACGATAAAATACCACCACTGCTGTTCATACATGGAGCCTATCATGGGGCTTGGTGCTGGGAGAAATATTTCCTTCCTTATTTTTCTTCAAGAGGATTTTCTTCTTATGCTCTTAGTCTCCGGGGACATGGTAAAAGCCAAGGCTCTGAACAGCTTCATACCAGTTCATTAACCGATTATGTTGAGGATATACTGGAAACCATGTTGCTTTTTAAAAGAAAGCCAGTTTTGATAGGGCATTCGATGGGAGGGGCGTTAGTTCAGAAAATCTTGTATTTGCATCCAGAAAAAATAAGAGCAGCGGTTTTAATGGCATCTGTTCCGCCTAAGGGGATGCTAAAAGAGTCATTGCAGATGACACTAAAGAGGATGTTTGATCGCAACAGCAATACAAACTTTTTGGCAAAATTGTTTTTTTCTAATCAATTACCAGATGAAGAAAAAGAGGAGTTTATGAAATGTTTGCAAGAAGAATCAACTAAAGCCCGTAAGGAGTTACGCGGCAGAATTGTTCCTAAGTCAATAACTGCTTCGATTCCTACTTTAGTGATTGGTTCAAAAACAGATGGTGTTTTTTCGGAAAAAAGAGCTATTTCTATTGGCTGTGCATATAGCACAACGCCTGTTGTTTTTTCCAATATGAGCCATGACATGATGTTAGATCCTAATTGGAAGATAGTCGCGGATCAGATAGTCAGTTTTTTGGGTAAAGAAATACCCGAATGTAGAGAGAGGGAAAAAGAATGGATCAACAGGGATCTTATCAAATCAAGACCATTACAAGTCATGTAGAAACAGAAATAAAGCGTTTGAAAGCGCAGGTGGACTTATTCTGGGACAAAGAATTGAAGCATTATATTGAATACGGCCTAAGGGATGGAATACGCATTGTAGAGCTTGGTTCAGGTCCCGGATTTATTACTGAAAAGGTTTTGGATAAATTGCCTGAAGCATATATTACCGCTGTAGAAATTGACCCATTTTTGGTTGAATATGCCCAAAAATATTTATCCAAAAAGAACAAGAATCGGTATGAAGTACTAGAAAAATCCATTATGGATACGGGTTTAGCTGAAAATATGTTTGATTTTGCAATTATCCGTTTGGTTTTGGAACATTTACCTGATCCAGTTAATGCTGTTCGTGAAGTATACAGAATATTGAAACCTGGAGGCAGAGCTGTATTTGTTGACAATGATTTTAATATGCATATCATGACGCATCCGCATGTGCCAGAGTTAAGCGAACTTTATGATGCTTATTGCCAATCCCGTTTTGCTGAGGGGGGCAATCCCCGCATAGGCAGGGAACTGCCTGGCATATTAAAGGAAGGCGGATTTTCAAAAGTGGATTTTGAAGTCATCAGCGCCCATAGCGAAATAGTGGGGGAGGAAATATTTTTAAAATCGGAAGGAATGAGCATTCCGGCAAAACTGGTATGTGATGGCTTTTTGTCTAGTAAGGTTTTAGCTAATATTTCTGTTGGTTGGAGAAACATGTTTAAGAGTAAAAAACACGCTATTCTGCGGCAGCTATATATGGCTGTTGGTGAGAAATTATCATAGGAGGCGGAGGAATGGATATTAATGTTGATAATATAAAAATGGGGATAAAAGAGATCCTTATGGATTTACTGAAATGTTCAAATGATTTTCTTGATGCAGAGAAAAGCTTTTTGGAAATAGGCATTAATTCAATTCAGTCTGTAGAGTTAGTAGAGTCAATTAATCAAAAATTAGGTCAAAAATTAGGGATTGACGCAGTGTTTGATTATACGAATATAAACGAGTTAGCAGGATACATTTTTGACCAATTTCGGATAGGTCACTGCGACAAGCGAATCAGCATGGTTGGAGATACGGAAGAAGGCTTTAGGGAAAATAACTTAAACTGTATGGAGAATGCTGAATGCCTGCTGGAAGACTTTCCGACGGTGGACAAGTTGAGGGTTATTGAACCGGAACAATATCAAGTTTCTCATGACCCAAAAGCGGTTCCTGAAAAAAAAGAAAGTAGTATTTCTGTAGGTGAGCGTGGTTCTGATATAGCGATAATTGGAATTTCCGGCAGGTTTGCTGGAGCGGAAAATGTTGAAGAATTTTGGAATCATTTGCAAGCTGGAGATAATTGCATAGAGGAGATTAATCGCAAAGGCTGGGATGAAAGCAAATATTATAGCCCTGACCCCGGACAAGTGGATCGAGCCGTTAGTAAATGGGGGGGATTACTAAACAATATAGAAGAATTTGATGCTTTATTTTTTAATATTTCACCGCTTGAAGCAGAACGGATGGATCCCCAGCAACGGTTGTTGTTACAAGAAGCATATAGGGTGTTTGAAGATGCAGGATATTCTGCTGAAGAATTGTCGGGGAGAAAAGTGGGGGTCTTTGTTGGAGGGCGAACCTCGGATTACAAAGAAAAAACATTATTAACACAGGAGCGTAATTCGCAAACTTTTTTAGGAAATGATATGTCAATTTTAGCTGCGCGGATTTCCTATTTCTTAAATTTAAAAGGACCTAATATAGCAATAGATACTGCATGTTCTTCTTCGTTGGTGGCCATCCATCTAGCTTGTGAAAGTATTCATAGCGGGCGGTCGGAAATGGCTTTAGCGGGTGGAGTGTTTGTTTTAAGTTCTCCGGAATTTTATGTAATGGCATCAAAAACAGAAATGTTGTCACCTGATGGACAATGTAAAACCTTTGACAATCGTGCAAACGGCATTGCATTAGGCGAAGGTGTTGGGGTTTTGCTAATGAAAAAACTAGAACAAGCTGTTGCGGATGGAGATTACATTTACGGAGTGATAAAAGGTTCCTCAATCAACCAGGATGGAAAGACAAAGGGGATTACTGCGCCAAGTATGCTTTCCCAAAAAGCTTTACTATATGATGCATATAAAAATGCAGCAATACATCCTGAAACAGTAAGTTTTATAGAAACACATGGAACAGGCACTAAATTGGGCGATCCAATTGAAGTGAAAGCATTGACGGAAGCCTTTCAAATGTTTACAAATAAAAGTCAATTTTGTGCCATTGGGTCTCATAAGCCAAATTTCGGACATGCAATCATGTCAGCTGGAATCGCTGGTGTCCTCAAAGTTCTGATGGCAATGAAATATAGGAAACTTCCTCCACAAATTAATATAACAGAAGTAAACGAGCATATCGATCTAAATAAAAGTCCGTTTTTTATAAACCGGGAGCTTAGGGAATGGAAAAGCAGGGATGGAGGTCCTTTGCGGGCGGGAGTTAGTGCATTTGGTTTTAGTGGAACGAATTGTCACGCGATTATTGAGGAAGCGCCAATAAGAAAACGTACATCCGGTAATGCGAAGCCTTGTTATTTATTTCCATTCTCAGCAAAAACAAAAGATGCGTTAGAACGTAAAATTGCAGATATGATTCACTGGTTTGAAGAAAAAGTACAAAATGAGCGGGCTGACGAAATTTCTTATACGCTATTGGCTGGGCGCAGTCATTTCTCAGCTAGGTGTATATTTATTGCGGAAGATCTCTATGAATTGCAACAACAACTCATAGCAGTTGCTAAAAGCGGCTTAGCAGAATTTAGTTTTCGAGAGGAAGTAAAAGGGCTAAAAGATTATGGAGAGCAGCTGTTGGCAGAACTGCGGGAAGATAGGAGCATAAATGCAGAGACATATAAAGAAAAATTATCGGTTCTGTCAGAATTGTACATTAGCGGATATACTCTAAATTGGGCTAACTTGTTTGATAGGAGTCGACGTGTTCCATTGCCGACATATCCCTTTGCCCGGGAACATTATTGGATACCTGACGTTACCTCTACCGATCATAGTAGGGTAGAAGGTGCAGGAGCCTTTATACCCATTCATCCGCTGGTGCAGAGAAATACTTCCGATTTATCCGAACAACGGTTTAGTTCAACCTTTACAGGACAAGAATTTTTTTTGAAGGACCATGTAGTGAAAGGAAAAAAAGTTTTACCTGGAGCCGCCTATATTGAAATGGCCCGGGCAGCAGTGGAACAGGCTGCCGGAGGAGGAAACGAAGAAAAGACAAGGGTACGGCTTACCAATATGGTGTGGATGCGCCCTATCCTCGTAGATACACAAGCAGCCAAGATACATATTGGACTTTATCCCGAACCCACTGGGGAAATTACCTATGAAATTTATGACGAAGCTGAAGTGTATAGTAAAGGGAATGCTGTACTGATTTCTGGTACGGAAGCTCCAGACTTAGATATTGAAGCATGGAAAACCCGATGCAACCGGAGCCTATTTTCATCCGGCCAATGTTATGAGACCTTTAAGGAAATGGGAATGGAATACGGTCCGGGCCATAGGGGAATTGATACCGTCTATCTTGGAGAAAACCAAGTATTAGCGAAGTTATCTTTGCCTTCCACTGTTTCTCATACAAGAGATCAATATATCGTACACCCTAGTTTGTTGGATTCCGCCCTGCAGGCGTCAAGTTATCTATTGATGGAACAGGGAGAAGGCACTAAAACAATGCTGCCGTTTGCATTGCAAGAGGTGGAAGTCATAGACCACTGCACTCCTGCTATGTGGGCGCTGATTCGATACCATACTGGCAGTGCGAACAAAGATAAAATAAAAAAAATAGATATAGACTTATGCAATGAAACAGGGAAAATATGTATAAAAATAAAGGGGTTTTCGACAAGGGTATTAGAAGAAAAGGCAGGCGCATTTGAAACTGCGGCAAAGAAAAGTGTTCTGCTATTTCATCCATGTTGGAAGGAGAAAGCTTCTACACCATCAATCCCCCCTCTATATGAACAACGTTTGGTAATATTGTGTGAGCCGGATCAAAAGATTCAGGAAAGCATTGAAGGAAGCCAGCCTGAAATTCAGCATCTTGTTTTGCAATGCCAAGAGAAGGGGATAGAAGAACGTTTCCAGGCATATGCGATTCAAATTTTTGAGCAGATTCAAATTATGATGAAAAATAAACGGAAAGAGAATATTCTAATTCAGATTGTAGTTGTTAAGAAAAATGAAGGACAGCTTTTCTTTGGTCTTTCCGGACTTCTAAAAACGGCGCAGCTTGAGAATCCAAAACTGAGGGGACAAATTATCGAAGTAGACCGGGAAGAAGAGACTGGCGAAGTCGTGAAAAAAGTAGAGAAAAATAGCTATTCTCTGGATTTTCAGATTCGGTATCAAAATGGGAAACGGTATGTTATGGAGTGGAAGGAAATAGAAGATTCGCAAGAAAAGTCGTCAATTCCCTGGAAGGATCAAGGAGTGTATTTAATTACTGGGGGTATTGGAGGACTTGGACGTATTTTTACGCGGGAAATTATAAGTAAAGCAAAAGATACGACCATAATTTTGACAGGACGGTCACCACTCAATGAAGAAAAACGAGGAACACTAAAAGAGTTGGAAGCAAAGGGAGGCAAAATTGAATATAAGCAGGTCGATGTTACGGATAAGAAAGGGATAATCCATCTAGTTCAAAGCATTTCAAAAGAGTATGGAAATCTTGACGGTATTATTCATGGGGCTGGAATCATTCAAGATAATTTTATCTTCAAAAAAAGCAAGGAAGAAATGCAAAAAGTTATTTCGCCAAAAGTTTCCGGACTTGTAAATCTGGATGAAGCGAGCAAGGGGTTACCTCTTGACTTCTTTATTTTCTTTTCTTCGATCGCAGGAAGCTTAGGTAATGCAGGGCAGAGTGATTATTCGGTGGCGAATGCCTTCATGGACAGCTATGCGAACTATCGTAATGAGTTAGTTGGGCTAAAAGAGCGATATGGCAGAACACTGTCGGTTAATTGGCCGCTGTGGAAGGAAGGGGGAATGCATGTTGATGAAGAGGTCGCGAAAAGAATGTTGCAAAAAATGGGGATACTTCCTCTTGAGACGGCTGCTGGTATTCAGGCTTTGTATCGCGGCTTAGCTTCTGGTGCAGAACAAGTGATGGTGCTGGAAGGCGAGTGTCAGCACCTGCATTTTGAAAACATAGGGCAGCCAGTAAAAGTTTCTATAGAGGGTTTAAATTTTCTTGAAAAAAGTGAAGAAATCGCGGGAATAAGCTCTAATGTGTTAAGGGAAAAAACAATAAGATATATTAAAATGATACTTTCCTCTGTCCTTAAGCTGTCAATGTATCAAATGGAAGAGAATGTACCGTTTGAAAAATATGGGATTCATTCAATCTTAGTATTACAATTAACGGATCGTTTAGAAAAAGATTTTGGTTTATTGCCAAAGACTTTGTTTTTTGAATATCAAACAATCCGGGAATTGAGTGAATATTTTTTGGAAACATACTACAAGCAACTAGTCAAAATAATAGGCTACGGAGAAAATACGGCAACTTCTAAGGATTTGGAAGAAGTGGAACCGATATTTGAATCAAAACCAGGAGAAATTCGGCAAAGACATTCACGCTTTATATCTGTTCATAGTAACTCACAGAAAGAAAAATCGATAGGAACATTAGATATAGCTGTTATCGGGGTAGCGGGCCGTTATCCCGGAGCAAAAAACCTTCATGATTTCTGGGAGATTTTACGTAATGGTAAGGATTGTATTACTGAAATTCCTGGAGATAGATGGGATCATAGCTTGTATTATACTAACGACAAAACTAAGTCTGGAAAAACATACAGTAAATGGGGTGGATTTTTAGAAGGAGTAGATCAATTTGATCCTTTATTTTTCAATATTTCTCCGCGTGAAGCAGAATTTATAGATCCTCAAGAACGTTTGTTTTTAGAATGTGTTTTCGAAACGTTAGAGGATGCCGGTTATACACGAAATACTCTTACTACAGACTTTGGCGGTAATGTGGGCGTTTATGCAGGGGTGATGTATGAGGAGTATCCGCTTTACGGAGCGCAAGAAACTATCCAGGGAAGACCAGTTGCTTTATGGGGAAGTCCGTCATCCATAGCGAATCGGGTGTCTTATTTTTGCAATTTTAATGGACCCAGTATGGCTGTTGATACTATGTGTTCTTCTTCGTTGACTGCGATTCATTTGGCTTGCCAAAGTCTGCAGCGGGGCGAGTGCAAACTTGCAATTGCAGGCGGGGTTAATGTATCCATACATCCGAATAAATATTTGTTTCTGGCGCAAGGCAACTTTATATCAAGCAAAGGCCGGTGTGAAAGTTTTGGAGAAGGAGGCGACGGCTATGTTCCTGGGGAAGGAGTAGGCACCGTATTGCTTAAACCTTTAGCAAAGGCGATTGCAGATGGAGATCAAATTTATGGAGTAATTAAGGCAACAGCAATTAATCATGGAGGAAAAACTAACGGATATACAGTTCCTAATCCTCATGCGCAAGCGGGTGTAATTGGAAAAGCGATTGAGGATGCGGGAATCAGCCCAAGGGCAATTAGCTATCTAGAAGCACATGGTACGGGAACTTTCTTGGGAGATCCAATTGAAATTGCGGGGCTGACTACAGTTTTCCGGAAAAATACTAAAGATAAACAATTTTGTGCTATTGGCTCAGTAAAATCCAACATCGGTCATTGTGAGAGTGCTGCGGGTATTTCAGGGATAACGAAGGTTTTACTGCAACTAAAATATCACCAACTGGTGCCTTCCCTACACTCTAAGCGACTAAATTCCAACATTGATTTCAAAAATACACCCTTTGTTGTGCAGCAAACACTTGAGGATTGGAAGCGTCCGATAGTTGAAATCAATGGAGAAAAAATTGAATATCCAAGAATTGCGGGTGTTTCGTCTTTTGGCGCGGGTGGATCAAACGCCCATGTTGTAATAGAAGAATATGCTGCTAAAGAATTGGTGCCGCGACATACAACTTCCTATTCGTTTCCTATGATTATTGTATTGTCGGCAAAAAATGAAGAGAGACTGAAAGAACAAGTGCAGCAATTATTGAATGCCATTGAGAAAGAGCCATTTTCTGACGGTAATTTAGCCGATATAGCTTATACACTCCAAGTCGGGCGGGAAGCGATGGAAGAACGCTTGGCTGTGATTGCCGGATCAATTCATGAATTGGAAAGAAAACTAAAAGATTTTTTAAAAGGGCGAGCTGATATTGCAGAGCTATATCGAGGTCAGGGAAAACGTAATAAAGAAGTGGTATCTATTTTTGCGACTGATGAAGATACGGCAGTAATGCTTGATACGTGGATTAAAAAGGAGAAATACGATAAGGTTCTTGAACTTTGGGTTAAAGGCGTGTCTTTAGATTGGAATCGTTTCTATAGGGATTTCAAGCCGCACCGGATCAGTTTACCGACATATCCCTTTGCCAGGAGTCGTTATTGGATACCTGACGTTACCTCTACCGATCATAGTAGGGTAGAAGGTGCAGGAGCCTTTATGCCCATTCATCCGCTGGTGCAGAGAAATACTTCCGATTTATCCGAACAACGGTTTAGTTCAACCTTTACAGGACAAGAATTTTTTTTGAAGGACCATGTAGTGAAAGGAAAAAAAGTTTTACCTGGAGCCGCCTATATTGAAATGGCCCGGGCAGCAGTGGAACAGGCTGCCGGAGGAGGAAACGAAGAAAAGACAAGGGTACGGCTTACCAATATGGTGTGGATGCGCCCTATCCTCGTAGATACACAAGCAGCCAAGATACATATTGGACTTTATCCCGAACCCACTGGGGAAATTACCTATGAAATTTATGACGAAGCTGAAGTGTATAGTAAAGGGAATGCTGTACTGATTTCTGGTACGGAAGCTCCAGACTTAGATATTGAAGCATGGAAAACCCGATGCAACCGGAGCCTATTTTCATCCGGCCAATGTTATGAGACCTTTAAGGAAATGGGAATGGAATACGGTCCGGGCCATAGGGGAATTGATACCGTCTATCTTGGAGAAAACCAAGTATTAGCGAAGTTATCTTTGCCTTCCACTGTTTCTCATACAAGAGATCAATATATCGTACACCCTAGTTTGTTGGATTCCGCCCTGCAGGCGTCAAGTTATCTATTGATGGAACAGGGAGAAGGCACTAAAACAATGCTGCCGTTTGCATTGCAAGAGGTGGAAGTCATAGACCACTGCACTCCTGCTATGTGGGCGCTGATTCGATACCATACTGGCAGTGCGAACAAAGATAAAATAAAAAAAATAGATATAGACTTATGCAATGAAACAGGGAAAATATGTATAAAAATAAAGGGGTTTTCGACAAGGGTATTAGAAGAAAAGGCAGGCGCATTTGAAACTGCGGCAAAGAAAAGTGTTCTGCTATTTCATCCATGCTGGAAGGAGAAAGCTTCTACACCATCAATCCCTCCTCTATATGAACAACGTTTGGTAATATTGTGTGAGCCGGATCAAAAGATTCAGGAAAGCATTGAAGGAAGCCAGCCTGAAATTCAGCATCTTGTTTTGCAATGCCAAGAGAAGGGGATAGAAGAACGTTTCCAGGCATATGCGATTCAAATTTTTGAGCAGATTCAAATTATGATGAAAAATAAACGGAAAGAGAATATTCTAATTCAGATTGTAGTTGTTAAGAAAAATGAAGGACAGCTTTTCTCTGGTCTTTCCGGACTTCTAAAAACGGCGCAGCTTGAGAATCCAAAACTGAGGGGACAAATTATCGAAGTAGACCGGGAAGAAGAGACTGGCGAAGTCGTGAAAAAAGTAGAGAAAAATAGCTATTCTCTGGATTTTCAGATTCGGTATCAAAATGGGAAACGGTATGTTATGGAGTGGAAGGAAATAGAAGATTCGCAAGAAAAGTCGTCAATTCCCTGGAAGGATCAAGGAGTGTATTTAATTACTGGGGGTATTGGAGGACTTGGACGTATTTTTACGCGGGAAATTATAAGTAAAGCAAAAGATACGACCATAATTTTGACAGGACGGTCACCACTCAATGAAGAAAAACGAGGAACACTAAAAGAGTTGGAAGCAAAGGGAGGCAAAATTGAATATAAGCAGGTCGATGTTACGGATAAGAAAGGGATAATCCATCTAGTTCAAAGCATTTCAAAAGAGTATGGAAATCTTGACGGTATTATTCATGGGGCTGGAATCATTCAAGATAATTTTATCTTCAAAAAAAGCAAGGAAGAAATGCAAAAAGTTATTTCGCCAAAAGTTTCCGGACTTGTAAATCTGGATGAAGCGAGCAAGGGGTTACCTCTTGACTTCTTTATTTTCTTTTCTTCGATCGCAGGAAGCTTAGGTAATGCAGGGCAGAGTGATTATTCGGTGGCGAATGCCTTCATGGACAGCTATGCGAACTATCGTAATGAGTTAGTTGGGCTAAAAGAGCGATATGGCAGAACACTGTCGGTTAATTGGCCGCTGTGGAAGGAAGGGGGAATGCATGTTGATGAAGAGGTCGCGAAAAGAATGTTGCAAAAAATGGGGATACTTCCTCTTGAGACGGCTGCTGGTATTCAGGCTTTGTATCGCGGCTTAGCTTCTGGTGCAGAACAAGTGATGGTGCTGGAAGGAGAATGTCAGCACCTTAGAGAATTTTTCACCGGATTTTCTCCTACAAAGGAAGCAACGCCTTCTGTAACACAAGAATATAAAATAGGTTTCACTATCGAAGAAGATTTATTTCAAGAAAAGATTAGCGATTATTTTAGAAAAATAATTGCTTCTACAATCAAAGTACCAATGAAAGAAATTGACGCAGAGGATCCAATGGATGAATATGGGATAGATTCAATTATAGCCATGCAAATAACCAGTAACTTAGAAGAAATATTTGGTTCGCTGCCGAAAACCTTGTTTTTTGAGTATCAGAACATCAAAGAATTAACAGCTTATTTTTTTGAATTCCATAGCAAGCAATTGTTGGATTTGCTGGGCATTAGAGAAGAAGAGACAACTGTACTGAGAGAGTTTGAACCTATAATAGAGTCTGTAAAATCCCATGAGGGCAGTAATTGCAGTCGCCCACGTTTTATAGCCAGCAGAGAAGAATCCAGGGGAAAAGAAGAGAAGAACAACGGAGATATTGCCATCATTGGTGTTTCAGGACGTTATCCGGGAGCAAAGAATATCGGAGAACTTTGGACAAATTTACAAGCTGGGAGAGATTGTATCACTGAGGTTCCTAAAGAAAGGTGGGATTATCATACCTATTATGATGAGGATAAGAATAAGTCAGGGAAAACGTACTGTAAATGGGGAGGTTTTTTAGAAAATTCCGACCGATTTGATTCGCTGTTTTTTGCCATTTCACCGGAAGAAGCAAAATTTATGAATCCTCAAGATCGTCTTTTTATGGAAACCGTTTGGAACTTATTTGAGAGTGCAGGATATACACGGGAGTCTTTAAAACATCAGTACCAGACCCGGGTTGGAGTTTATGTCGGCTCGATGTATCAGGATTATGATAGCAAATCAAGTAGCATAAACGAGTTGTCAACCTTTATGTGTTCTTCTATTGCAAATCGAATTTCTCAGTATTTTAATCTCCAGGGACCTAGTGTGGTTATTGATTCTATGAGTTCTTCTTCTGCTATTGCGATTCATATGGCTTGTGAAAGTCTAATCAGGGGAGAATGCCGGCTTGCAATAGCTGGGGGTGTGAATCTTTTGTACCTCCAAAAATATTTGAGGTTAAGTAAAATCAAAATGATTGGTAGTCATATTCATAGCAGAAGTTTTGGGGATGGAGACGGATATCTGCCGGCGGAAGGGGTTGGTGCTGTACTATTAAAATCGCTTACTCAGGCAATAAAAGATGGGGATCGTATTCTAGCTGTTATTAAATCGTCAGTAACTAATCATGGAGGACATACTAATGGAGCGGCTACTCCTAATATTAATGCTCAAATACAGTTGATTGAGGATAATTTTAAAAAAACTGGTATGGATCCCCGGACAATTAGTTATGTTGAAGCGGCTGCAAATGGATTTCCCGTTGGAGATCTTATCGAGATTTCGGCATTGGATAAAGCATTTCATAAATTTACAAATGATCAACAATTTTGTGCAATTGGGTCTATAAAAGCTAATATTGGTCATGCAGAAGCTGCTTCAGGAGTGTCTCAATTGACTAAAGTAATTTTGCAATTACAACATCAGCAATTGGTTCCTGCAATTGGAACAGAAACTTTAAATCCTAATATACATTTTGAAAAAACGCCATTTTATATACAACGAAAGCTTACAGAGTGGAAGCGGCCTATGGTATGGATTGATGGAGAAGAACGGGAAGTTCCAAGGAGAGCCACAGTGAGTTCATTTGGAGCTGGAGGTTCGAATGTACACTTGATTGTGGAAGAATATATTCCTTCTCAAAACGAAACAATACATGTCCGCTCTCAAATTTCACCGCAGGTCGTAGTTCTTTCAGCTAAAAACCAAGAAAGATTACTAGTGGCTTGCCAACAAATGCTTGCGTTTATAGAATGTAGGGAAGAGCTTTTCTTACAGGACATTGCATATACTCTTCAAGTGGGACGGGAAGCAATGGAGTCTAGAGTAGCTATGGTCGTAAATAATCGAGAAGAGCTGATTCAAGGTTTAAAAGAATACTTAAAACATCCTAAAGAAAGAGCCTGTGTACCAATTTTCGCAGGAAATCTAGAAGAAGAACACGAAATGAAAAATCTCTTTTCAGGGAATACCGGAGAAAAATTTTCTCAAGTGCTTTTAGCTGAAAAAAATCTTAAAAAAATTGCCATGTATTGGAGCCAAGGAGGCAAGATTCCATGGGATTCATTTCATGAACAAAATGAAGTTCGTAAAATCTTTTTGCCATCCTATCCTTTTGAAGAATGCCACGTTGTGTCAATCTAAAAATGCGGATAGACTTTTGCTAACGTTGCATCCATTTTTTCACAATATCATTCGATGCTAAATGCAACATTTTGCGTAGGGAATCTACAAAAAGATTGAGTCCTACTTTCATTGAAAGTAGGACTCAATCTTTTTATAGAAAGGGATAGGTTATGGACCATGTTTTACCTATTATGTTTGCACAGTACAGCTTTAATGGCAGCATAGTCAATTTCTTCTGGCAAGGCGTCTTTTAGGATTTTTAATCTTTCTGCGCCCAATTGTGCTATTTTACTAAGAATTAACTTTTCATATTGAGGCGGGATAAGAGCATCCCAGTTTACAGGATGTCCCTCTTGGTAGCAGCGTACCAAGTGATCTTGTATCGTAAGGGATTTTAGTTTGCGCATTTGGCTGATTTCTTCTAGAGAATGTCCTTTTTGGTATAGCTCAAGACTGATAACATGGCTGGGACTTTCCTGGACTTTTACAGCCGCTTCTTTACTTTCTATAGAAAGGTTAGAGGATTGAATATTATTTGCCAATGCATATTGCTGTAAGACTTCGAGGAACTCGTCACCATAACGTTTTCGTTTGCTTTCTCCCACCCCTTTTATGGTTAATAAAGCATCATAGCTGGTTGGGCAATATTCGCTCATTTCCTTTAAGGTGCTGTCGGCAAATACAAGATAGGGTGGTATTTGTTCTCTGTCGGCAATGGTTTTACGTAAGCTTCTCAGCAAACTAAAGAGGGAATTGTCTGCTGTTATTTTCTGGGTACGTTTTGGTACTTTCTGCCATACTTTTGTTTGATTTTTTAATACGGCGACTCCTTTAGGTGCCAGTTTCACTACCGGATATTCACTGTCCGTCAACATTAGATAATCCGTAGCAATTAACCGATTAATGGCATCCCGTATTTCTGGTAAGGTATAGTTTTTTAACAAGCCGTAGGTAGATAGGCTGTCAAAACCCAGCTGCAGGACCTTTTTATCCTTAGATCCTTTTAAAACGCTGGCAATTAAAGTTGTGCCATAACGTTCTTTGACGCGCATAACGCAGGAAAAAATCTTTTGAGCGTCTAATGTAATATCTGTAAGTTCATTGTCATCCTTACAATTGCTGCAATTGGCGCATTCTGTTGTATCACTTGTCTCACCAAAATAACTTAAGATAAATTTTCGCAGACATTCTGGGGTATGACAATAATCTACCATCGTTTGGAGTTTGCTAAGTTCATTGGTTTTCCGGTCGGTATCAAATGTTGTTTGCTCAATCAGATAGCGTTGCAACAAAGGATCTTGGGCACCAAACAACAGCATGCATTCGCTTGGTTCTCCGTCTCGTCCTGCACGACCTGCTTCTTGGTAATAGGCTTCCATATTTTTGGGCATATTGTAATGAATCACATAGCGCACATTGGATTTATCAATCCCCATTCCAAAGGCATTGGTAGCGACCATGATACTGATATTGTCATAGATGAATTGTTCTTGGTAGTGCTGGCGTTCCTTATCAGGCAATCCAGCATGATATTTGCCTACAGAGTAACCTTTTTTGTATAATAGGCTATAAAGATTATCTACTTCTTTACGGGTAGCCGCATAAATAATTCCGGATTGTTCTTTGTTGGCGGTAATATATTTAAGGGTAAAGTCTTGCTTGTTTTCACCGCGAATAACGGTAAAGGATAGGTTCTCACGATCAAAGCCAGTCATATAAACATCTGGATTTCTTAAGGCTAATAAGGTAATAATGTCTTGTGTTACATCTGTAGTAGCGGTTGCAGTAAAGGCACCAATAATGGGACGGTTGGGCAGTGAGGCAATAAAAGTTCCCACGGCTCGATAGCTTGGACGAAAATCATGTCCCCATTGTGAGACACAGTGGGCCTCATCAATGGCTAATAAAGAGATGGTAAGGACCTTGATGGCAGCTTGAAAACTTTCCGATTCTAAGCGCTCGGGAGCGATATAGATGATTTTGTAGCGACCGCATTTTGCATTGTAAATACGTTCGTTGACCTGGGAGAGGGTGAGGGAGCTATTAATAAAGGTAGCCGGAATTCCCACCCCGTTTAATGCGTCAACCTGGTCCTTCATTAAAGAAATCAAGGGTGAGACAACGAGGGTAACACCTGGCAGTAAGAGGGCGGGGATTTGAAAACACAGGGACTTACCAGCACCTGTTGGCATGATGGCTAAGGTATCTTTTTTGCCTAATAGGCTGGTAATGATTTTCTCCTGACCAGGGCGAAAGGTGGTATAACCATAGTGTTGCTTTAATATGTTTAGGGCGGCATTTAACATGTAATTATCTCCTGAAAATTATTTTTGTTATAGTTCCTGCTTCTTTATGATAGGAAGAGGAGCCGATACTTTTATCCTTTTATGCTTAGTTCGTCCTTGAGTAGGAGGATTCCTGTCGATATAACAGATGCTTTTTATGCCAATACCATTATATTTTTTCGGCTAATCATGTATAATGGAGAATAAAGTTGTGTTTGAGGAGGGTTTACTATTAAGTTTCAACAGCTTACTCTAGAAGATAAGCCGCTATTTGATCGATTCTTTAGTGAGCGGCGCTATGAAAATGCCCATTATAATTTTACGAATCTATTTATGTGGCGTAAAGCCTATAAAATACAGTGGACGGTTGAAGGTAATTATCTATGTGTGAAAGCTTGCTGGGAAGGGGTAAAATTCTTTTTACCACCCTTTGGTCCAAAGGAAGGTTTATCAGAGATATTGGATCGTATGATACAGCATGCAAAAGAGAATGATTTTGCGTTTTCCCTGCAAGGCGTAGAAGCTTTTATGATCGAGTGGCTGGAAGAAGCAAAGCCAGGTTACTTTACATCCAAAGCTGTGCGGGATAATTTCGATTATGTGTATTTAGCGAAAGATTTAATTGAGCTAAAGGGGCGTAAATTTCATACTAAGAAAAATCATGTAAATAGTTTTAGAAAAAAGTACAGCAATTACGAATATGTACCGATGACGGAAGAAATGGCGAAGGACTGTATTGAGTTTATGCAGGAGTGGTGTGATGATCGAGGCTGTGTAAAAGGTGATGATCTGGACTGTGAAAGAAATGCAATTGTGGAAGCGATGAATAATTTTACGGTTCTTGGTTTTCAAGGAGGAGCTATTTTTGTTGATGGTAAAATGCTAGCCTTTAGTTATGGCGAAATGGGCAATGACGATACCGCGGTGATTCATGTGGAAAAAGGTCGTATGGGAATCAATGGTGTATACAGCATTATTAATCAGGAGTTCTGTGCTCGTACTTTTTCACAGGCGATGTATATTAACCGAGAGGAAGATATGGGGATTGAAGGCCTACGAAAAGCAAAAGAATCCTATCATCCTATTAAAATGATAGAAAAATATAACGTAAGATTAAAATTATAGTAAGTACGCCTACGATTTAGATCGAGGACGAGTTCCAGCTGAATCGTAGCCGTACTTACTATATAAATAGTATAAGATCCCTGGTGCTTACGATCTCTTTTGATCGTAAGCACCAGGGATCTTTTGCATAATTAGTAGTCCACCAAGCCTAAATCTATGGTGTTCTTGTCGCGGTATTTTCCGCCCAGCTTCGTTGTCGTCACCTTACATATGTCCGATATGTGCGGCTCCTCCGTCTTGCTGGGTGAAAAATCTTGCACAATTCATCCCATAGCTTTAGTCTTGGCGGACTACTAGGTTCTTTTTCAGGGTATGATAGTAAAAAGGAATTGAAAGTAGTATAAAAAGTTATGACTAAAAAAGCAGGAAGATTACAACTATTTGTACAAATAGGTAGCAAAGAGGAATAAGGAGATGATTCTATGAAAAAAGTACAATTGGCATATGGTAAAGGCAGTATTAGTATTGAAGTTCCTGATAAGGCAGTAATAGTGGAACCCCCGCATATTGAGAGTTTGGCAGATGAGAAGGGAGCTGTTGTTCACGCTCTGCGTCATCCTACCGGAACTCCTCCTTTAAAGGAAATGGTAAAAGCATCAGATACGGTTGCCATTGTAATTTCTGACATCACAAGACCAACTCCGAATCACAAATTAGTTCCATGGCTGATCGAAGAGCTGTCTCATGTTCCTAAAGAGAATTTTGTGGTGATCAATGGATTAGGGAGCCATCGTCATAATACGAGAGAAGAATTAATTAGTATGCTAGGGCAGGAAGTCGTGGATACGATTCGAGTCATCAATCATGAAGCCTTTGATGATAAGGAATTAGTACATGTTGGCCGGAATAGTTATGGATCTGAAGTGTATTTAAATAAAACCTATGTAGAAGCTGATTTTAGAATTGTTACAGGGTTTATTGAGCCGCACTTTTTTGCGGGATTTTCTGGGGGGCCAAAAGGCATAAATCCAGGAATTGTCGGAATCAAAACGATTCAGGACTTTCATAATGCTGAAATGATCGGTAATCCAAAAAGTACTTGGGGTGTAATTGAAGGCAATGGTGTGCAGGATGCAGCTACTCAAAATTGTTTAATGGCAAAGCCGCAGTTTATGTTGAATGTGACATTAAATGGAGATAAAGAAATAACCAATGTGTTTGCAGGAGATGTGATTCAAGCTCATCGAGTAGGCTGCGAATTTGTAAAACATCATGCGATGGTTGCTGTAGATCATTTTTTTGATATTGTTATTACGACAAATGCAGGATATCCTTTGGATCAGAATCTGTATCAAACGGTAAAAGGAATGAGTGCTGGTGCGCAAATCGTAAAAGAGGGCGGCAGTATTATCAGTGTTGCCGAGTGTTCCGATGGGCTGCCAAGCCATGGTAATTTTGGCCCCATTTTGAAAATGCGCAATACTCCTCAAGCACTGCTGGATATGATTAATGAACCATCTTTTTCGATGTTCGATCAGTGGGAAGCCCAAGCGCTGGCAATGATACAGGTTAAAGCAGATTGTTATTTGTACTCAACCTTAGATAAAGAAACTGTAGCAGACTGCATGCTGCAGTCTGTAGAAAATATTGAACAAACATTAGCAAAGTTGATTGATAAGTACGGACCTGATGCAAGTATTGCTGTATTGCCTCTAGGGCCACTCGTTGTACCTTACGTTGCCAAGTAAAAGTGTGAGTCTCCATTTTTATGGAGGCTCATTTTTTATAAGTAAAGAAATTTTTAGTCTTCGCGTTTCAAAATGTTTTATTTTCTTAGGGCGCGTAATTCTGTCATTGCGAGCATAGCGAAGCAATCCCCTACTTGCGAAGAGATTGCTTCGCTACACTCGCAATGACAAAAAATAAGTTGGAAATGGACTCCCCTTTACACCTCTGGGGTTCATTTATTTTAAGTATAGTGTGATAAATATTACTCCATACTATGATTGAGGTGAGTTGATGGAAAATAAGCATAAATTTATGATTTTGATGTTTCTGATTGGAATTTTGATAATGACAGGAGCCTGTTCTTTTTTGCAATCACCTGCTCCTAAACCCGATCCTGAGGTGGTAGAAGCACCTAGTCCAGAAGTGCCGGTGCCAGAAACAGTTCAGCCTATTCCTGGGGTAGAAACGTTAGACGTTAATAAATACAACATTGAGCCGACAATTACGGTGTGGATTGCAGATAAAGGCTATGTAGACAGAATGTTGTTAGAGAAGTATCTAGAAGGTGTTGTCGCGAGGGAAATGCATAACGATTGGCCGATTGAAGCCTTAGCGGCCCAGGCAATTACCTCTCGTACACTAACCCTTCATGCGATGGAAGCGGGTACGATTATGCGATTGCATCGTGCTGACGTGAGTACGGCTAAAGAAGAGCTGCAAGCTTACGCCCCTGAGTTAGTAAATGACAATGTTAGAGAAGCGGTACGCCGTACCCGGGGTGAAGTACTGACATATGCAGGAGGCCTGATCAATGCGATTTACAGCTCTTGTAATGGACAAATTGCTGCTACGAAGGAAGAAAGCTTTCCAGAAGAGATACCTACTCCAACACCATACTTTCAGCCAATAACAGACCAGTGCTTTCAATATGCACCTGAGAAAGAAAAATCCTGGACAGTAAAAATACCGGGAGCAGAGGTTGCTGCCGCCGTCGGTTATTCTGGCAATCCGAAAGATATTCGAATCTTGGAGAAAGGTCCTTCGGGTCGTATTTTATATATTGGTGCAGGAGATAAAAAAGTATATGGTTCTGATTTTAGAAAGAAAGTCGGCTATGATCGTTTAAGATCTACATTAATTACAGAGATGAATTATGATGGAGAAAGCTTTACTTTTAAAGGAATGGGGTGGGGCAATGGTGTAGGGTTGTGTCAGTGGGGGGCTTATACCTTTGCTCAAGAAGGGCACAAAGCAGAAGATATTGTGAAAACCTATTATGTAGGGACAGAGGTGACAAAACTCTGGCAGTAAGAGCTCAGAGTAATCTTTTTGCACGGTTTTGCATATACTAATAGTGGAGAGGCAGTCATTTGACGCCTCATCCATATAGGCGCCGCGGTTTCTCTTTTACAAAGAAGGGACTGCGGCGCTACGGTTTTTAAGAAAACACTTTGCGTCCTTAAAAAATAAAACATTTTGAACCGCGAAAACGCGAAGACTACAAGGATTAGGAAGACTAAAAATTCCCATAGTATCCCTTCGTGTTCTTTGCATTTCTTTGTGACCTTCGCGGTCCATTACTTTTTTTTATGACTCTATATATTTTATGCATTAACAAAATATATAGAGTCTTTTTTAGGTCCTTATTGAGGAGCTGGATGATGGAATAAAAGTGTTGGTTTTATTGTCGATATTCTAGCAGGATTTACTGTATTGCCATTGAACTTATATATAGCAGAAGCGGATATTAATACTAGTTCAGCGAAAATGGAGTCCGACAGCAAAAGGGAGATGGCGAATATGGCAGAGTATGCAATTACATCAGAAATGGCAGGCTCATTGGCACGGTTTATTTATCAAAATACTGGTTATCATATTATTGTCTGTAACCAAGACGCTATGATTGTAGGAGATTCAGATGGCGGTAAGCGTCTTAATACAAAGCATCTTGGTTCACAAAACATTCTTAGCGGTCACTTGGATGAATATGTAGTAACACCAGCTGATGTGGCAAAAAACCCAACCCTAAAAGAAGGACAGAATTATCCCATTGAGGTAGATGGACAAAGAGTTGGTACTTTTGCTATTGCAGGTCAATTAGATTATGTTCGTCCTATTGCTAAGGTCGTGGTGGCTTTGTTAAGTACACGATTAAAACAGGCAAAGCAAATCGAGATTGTTCAGCAAGTAGCTCATGCGGTTTCACAAAATGTGAGTCAGGCAGTTGCTGCCATAGAGGGTATTTCTGCCTCTTCCCAAGAATTAGCTGCAAATACGGAAAGTGTTGTGAATGTATCTCATGATTCTGTTAGACGAGTAAAAGATACGGGGAAAATTCTTGACATGAGTCGTAAAATTGCTACTCAAACCAAGCTGTTGAGTCTGAATGCTTCCATTGAAGCAGCCAGAGCTGGAAATTATGGCAGAGGTTTTGCGGTAGTGGCACAAGAAATGCAGAATTTAGCGCAAAATAGTGCAGATGCTACGGAAAATATTAACAAGATATTGCAGGAAATACAAGAATCCATACAAAAAGTAATCGATGGCATCAATCAGTCTGCGCTAATCTCCAATAAACAAGCCGGAACAATGCAAGATATTATTAAAGTGATTCAAGATGTTCAGACCTCATCAGCTGATTTGGTAGCAGCATTCAACAATAAAAATCAATAAGCTGAAAATTAAGATCAAAAATAAAAGGAAATAAATATATATTTTTGGGAATTTTTCATATATTATATAATGAATGATCCGTTAAACGCGCCGCTTGTCTGCTATGCACAGGCATGAGGCGTTATGTTTTTTTATGCAATTTTTTCTTCCTTTTGTTGCAATATTTGCTGAGTACGCTATAATATATTTCAGGCTGACAGAGGAGATAATATGATAGATATTGTTATTACAATCATTGGTACTCAAAAAGATGAAAAAGGTGAAGAATCTCGTATTGAATGTACTACAAAAGGTCGTTATTATGAAAGAAATAACATTCGATATATTGTATATAAGGATCGTGAGGTTTCTGGTTTAGAAGACGTTACTACGATGTTGAAAGTGTACGATAGACATGTGGTATTGGTACGATCGGGCAGCATAGATCATAAACAAGAATTTCTTCTGGGAGAAAAAAGCTATAGCATGTACCATACACCTTATGGTACTATGCAAATGAGCATCCTGACAAACAGCCTAAAGATGGCTTTAGCCAGTACAACTGGAACCGTCGCGATTGAGTATGAATTAGAAATAAACGGACAATGGCAAAGTGCCAATACCTTGTCGATCAGCATACAGGAGGAAAGCATAAGTGGACATTAAAGAGTTATTACATAAAGCAATTTATCAAGCAGCTCAAGCAGCCATTGCTGATGGTGTATTTGCCAGTCATGAGTTGCCGCAAGTGATCCTGGAAGTACCGCCTAAAAAAGAGTTTGGAGATTTTGCTACTAATTTTTCGATGCAGGCTGCCAGAGCTGCGAAAACAAATCCTAGAGTAATTGCCGAAGCGATTGTTGCTCGGATGAAAGAAACATGGTTGGAAAAAGCTGTGATTGCAGGACCGGGCTTTATTAATTTTTATTTGAAAACTGACTGGTTATATACCATGTTAAACGATATATTATCTCAAGGTGAAAATTATGGTAATAGTGAAGCGGGCCAAAAAGAGCGTGTACAGGTAGAATATGTTAGTGCCAACCCTACTGGACCTCTTCACGTAGGTCACGGTCGTGGTGCTGCAGTAGGAAGTGCTTTGGTAAATTTATTAAAAGCAGCAGGCTATGACGTGGCTAGTGAATATTATATTAATGATGCGGGTAATCAAATTGATAACCTGGCAGCATCTGTTCATGCCCGTTACCTCGAACTTCTTGGTCAAAAGGTAGAGTTTCCTGGAGATGGCTATCACGGACAGGATATTATTGATACGGCTCAGCGTATTCTTGATAAGGCTGGAGAAAGTTACCTTTCCATACCTGTTTCAGAGCGGTTAGCATTCTTTAAAGAAATCGCCCTGCAGGAAAAACTGGCTGCGTTAAAAGCGGATCTTGCCGCATTTAATGTCCAATTTGATGTTTGGTTTAGCGAGTGTACATTGCATCAAGACGGTGCATTGCAAGAGACCTGTCAAGTGCTTAAAGACAATGGTTCTATCTATGAACAAGAAGGAGCTCTTTGGTTAAAATCCACAGCCTATGGAGATGATAAGGACCGGGTAGTAATTCGTGACAATGGAATTCCTACTTATTTAGCTGCTGATATTGCCTATCATAGAAACAAGCTGGAAAGAGGATTTGATCAATTAATTAATATATGGGGTGCTGATCATCATGGTTATATTTGCCGTGTGAAAGCAGCCATTGGTTCCTTAGGATATTCTCCCGAACAACTGGAAGTTTTGATTGTACAAATGGTAAGCTTATATAGAAGCGGCCAGTTGGTAAAAATGTCAAAACGTACAGGGCAAAGTGTAACGTTGTCGGAGTTGATTGAAGAAGTTGGTACAGATGCTGCAAGATTTTTCTTCATTATGCGGTCTCTTGATAGTCAATTAGATTTTGATCTTGATTTAGCAAAGTCAAAATCCAATGAGAATCCCGTGTATTATATACAATATGCTTATGCGCGCATCGCCAGTATTTTTCGTCAAGCTGCAGAAGATGGGATTATACTCGAGGGGGTTGATGCTGCGAAATTAAGTCTGCTTACCAGCGAGTGTGAGGTTGATTTAATTAAGAAGTTGGGTGAATATCAAGAAGAAATCGCAGATGCTGCGAAAGAAAGGGCGCCTCATCGTATTGCCCGTTATGCTCATGATTTGGCAGGACAGTTTCACACCTTTTATAACCAATGCCGCATTAAAGGGGTTGAACAGGATTTGCAATTGGCGCGTATGGGGCTGGCTAAAGCTGTGCAAACAACCATTAGGCATGCATTAGGTATTTTGGGGATTAGTGTACCAGAAAAAATGTAGGGATTTTTTTGAAAAATTCTTACTAAAAAAAGGGATTTTCCTAAATATGGTGAATCATTACCAGCAAAAATGATTTCAAGCTCAAGTTGGTGTGTAAAAGTAAAAGAAATTAAACGCTGCGTGCGGAAGGAATAAAATAATATGACAGATATGATGAAACAGGTTTCAGAGGTAGAATTAGCTTATAAAATTTTGCAAAAAACAGGACACTCCATGTATTTTAGAGAGTTAATTACAGAGGTTTTAGAACTGAAAGGTCGCAGAATTCATTCTTTAGCTCATGCCATGTCGGAAGTGCATACACAAATCAATATGGACAGCCGATTTGTCCATATGGGAAAAGGCATGTGGGGTCTTGTAGAATGGTCGCCGCAGCAGCTGAGTGCTCATTCTGCCAGTGAGGATACTGACAGTGCACCAAGTTCTTTTTCTTCCCGCCGTGAAAAACTTTTTGAGGAAATTCAACAAGAATATGTTGCGTCCGCGGCAGAGCCTGGTGAACGAGAATAAGTACTTGACACTGCCCTTTAGTAAAGTATAAAATGATTGGCGTACTTGAACTAATTTAGCGTACTAAATGACATACACTGTTAAAGGCATTTTTAGGAGGAAATAGGACTATGACAAAATATATATTTGTTACCGGGGGGGTTGTATCTTCACTTGGTAAAGGTATTACTGCTGCTTCTTTGGGGCGGTTGCTAAAAAATCGCGGGCTAAAGGTAACGATCCAGAAGTTTGATCCATACATAAATATTGATCCAGGAACCATGAGTCCTTATCAGCATGGTGAAGTATTTGTTACCGATGATGGAGCGGAAACTGATCTGGATTTGGGACATTATGAGCGTTTTATTGATATTAATTTGAGTAAAAGCTCCAATGTAACAGCAGGAAAAATATATTTGTCTGTTATTAATAAAGAACGTAAAGGTGATTATTTGGGGAGTACGGTGCAGGTCATTCCTCATATTACCAATGAGATAAAAGAGCGTGTTTATCGTGTTGGCAAAGAAGATAATGCGGACGTAGTCATCACTGAGATTGGCGGTACTGTCGGCGATATTGAAAGCCTTCCCTTTTTGGAAGCGATCCGTCAGGTAAAAAAAGAAGTAGGACGCAATGATGTACTGTATCTTCATGTTACCTTACTGCCTTATATTGCTGCTGCAGGAGAGCTTAAGACCAAGCCTACACAGCATAGCGTAAAAGAACTGAGAAGTATTGGTATTACGCCTGATATTATTGTTTGTCGTACGGAATATGATATTTCATCTGATATGCGCGATAAATTGGCTCTTTTCTGTGATATTGATTCCGATGCTGTAATACAAAATAAAACGGCAGCCAGCATTTATGAAGTGCCTTTGATGATGCAAGAGGAAGGCCTTGATCGTATTGTCTTAGAGAAGCTTAAAATTGATGCTGGTGATGCCGATATGGCAGATTGGCGCGAAATGGTTCATAAAATCATTAATCCTTCAAAATCAGTGAAAATTGCAATTGTCGGTAAGTATGTGGCTTTGCCTGATGCGTATTTGAGCGTGGCAGAAGCCTTAAGACATGCAGGTATTGCCAATGATACTGCCATTCAAATTCATTGGATCAATGCAGAAGAAATCGAGGCTGCATCTGTGGATCTTAAAAAGTGTTTTGCAGATGTTGATGGTATTTTGGTACCAGGCGGTTTCGGTGATCGGGGTGTAGAAGGCAAGATCAAAGCCATTCAGTATGCCCGGGAAAACAAAGTGCCATTTTTCGGTTTATGCTTAGGTATGCAATGTGCTGTTGTTGAGTTTGCCCGTCATGTATGCAACTTGGCAGATGCTCATAGTACAGAGTTTAATCCTGAGACTCCGTATCCGGTAATTGATCTCATGTCCGAGCAAGTGGCCGTAGAAGAAAAGGGCGGTACTATGCGTTTAGGGATTTATCCATGTAAGGTGTCGGAAGATACTTTAACCTGTCAGGCTTATCAAGATGAAATCATTTATGAACGTCATCGTCATCGCTGGGAATTTAATAATGCCTACCGTGAACAGCTCACTCAAGCTGGTCTTGTGATTGGTGGTATTTTGCCAAATGGTCGATTAATAGAAATTATAGAAGTTAAGGATCATCCATGGTTTGTTGGTACTCAATTTCATCCAGAACTTAAATCACGTCCGACCAACCCGCATCCATTATTCAGAGAATTTATTAAGGCTGCTCTGAACGGCAAGTAGTAAAAAAAAGCAACTGTTGGACTTATTTCCGGCAGTTGCTTTTTTGTAAGCTTAGCAAGTATAAGTTTTTTTGAAAAATACTGAACCACAGAGAACACAGAGAGCACAGAGGGTGTACGATGTGGGGATGTTTTTATTCTATCCATCTTTTCTCTGTGTTCTCTGTGCCTCTGTGGTTCGGTAATGTTTTATCTGTTTTAAAGGATGCGAAGCGTTCTTGGCATAGGTGTGTTTATGTCGATGGTTTTGCAAAATAAGGAGGTTTGTCTATGTATAAAAAGTCAGTGATCATTGTGATTGGAATTGTGATCGTACTTTCATTAATTGGGTTGGCTTTTCATGGATTGGGTGCTAAGAATAAGGGGAAAGTCAGCCAGTCCGATAAGATTGGTATCATCTACGTGGATGGTGTAATTATCGGCGGGCGAGGCCAAAGCAGTGTGCTCATGGAGCAGGGCGGTACCGATCAAATTATTAAACAAATACACCAGGCTAGAGATGATGCATCCGTAAAGGCTGTTGTTTTGCGGATAAATAGTCCGGGAGGCAGCGCGGCCGCTTCTCAGGAAGTAGGAGAAGAATTGAAGAAGCTGCGAGCTCAAGGCAAGATCGTAGTAACGTCCATGGCGGATGTTGCTGCTTCTGGCGGATATTGGCTGGCAGCATGTACAGATAAAATTTATGCAAACCCGACTACGATGACAGGAAGCATTGGAGTTTATATGCCTTATGCCAATTGGGAGGAGTTATACAAAAAAGTCGGCATCTATCAAGAGAAAATTAAAAGCGGACCCCATAAGGATATTTTGTCTCCTGAACGGCAGATGACAGATGCAGAACGAGAGATTATTCAAGTTATGGTGGATGATATATATAATCAATTTGTAGACGTAGTAGCGCAAGGGCGCAAGATGGACAAAGAACAAGTGAAAAAATTGGCTGACGGACGTATTTATACAGGTAATCAGGCCAAGCAGCTTGGATTAGTAGATGAATTAGGCAATATGTATGATGCGATTGATGGTGCCGGCCAGTTGGCAGGTATTGAAGGGAAACCAACCATAAAAGAATTTGGCAAGACATCTCCTTGGAACATGGTGTTTGGTCCTAGTGAGAAAATTAGTATGCTGCTAGAACAATTTTTATTTCAAAAGGCTGGAAATCAATTGAATCTAGGTGTTCCTTTGGAAGCGGCGCCAGAAAAATGGCAGGTGAAATAAATGGGGAATGTCTTCGACGCTTTATATGATGTGCTATTCCAACCTAAAATAGCAATGAAGATGATTGCTGAGCAGAAAAAAATATCACAGGCTGTGATTGTCTTTTTTCTGAGTCTGGTGATACCCTTATGGGCCTTGTATTTTGGCATGCAGGATGTTGGCATGTCTGCCATGGTTCCCTTTGTCATCGGGTTTAAAATTGTCAGCAGTATGCTCATGTGGTTTATGGGAGCTGCTGTATGGCATTTGATTGCTGAATTTCTTGGCGGCAGAGGTACAGGATTAGGGCTATTTACGACACTGGGATTTGCTCAGTTTCCACAAGTATTTATCGTTCCCTTGTGGGTAATTGCTGCATTATTGCCAGTCAGTTTGAAAAGCATAATGATGGCGGTTGCTGCCTTGACAATTTTTAGCTGGTCATTTTTCTTGACGATAACAGCGATTAAAGCAGTGTATGAATTTTCCACAGCAAAGGCAATGTTGGTTATGATCACTCCGATTTTAGTCATTCTGGTGGTATGTGCAATTGCTTTTACCTTTATCGGCAGTGCTGTGACACAGATGCCCATGTGGCTGTAACCGATAGATGTGGGAGCAGTAACAGTTTCGTATGATCGTCAATCTGTCAGGAATGAAATCCAGGGATTTCATTCCTGACAATTGCCATGTAACATATTGATTTCAATATATGGATAGAAAAGGGTAGGATGAAATGAAAGGTAATTTTACAATCCTTGTGCTCGTACTGGCATTCCTGCTTGGAGGATGTGCGAGTCAGGCGCCAGCGCCAATTGCTGGTCTTAGCGCAGCTGCACCAGAGGAAAGCATGAAGTGGGGACTCTCCCAACAATTACAGCAAGAGGGAGCAGGAAATTCCTATCGAGTGATGGCAGCACAAGGTCAAGGAACGATGCTGGAACTTGCAGCAGGAAACCAGGGCAAGATTGAATACTTCGTGGAGATTAAGGCCGATGCGGCAGCCTTTGCGGATATAAGACTAGAATTTTTGTCTACGCAAGGGGGAGGGCGGATTACATTCGCAGCTTTTGACAATAAGGGAAATCTTCTCGGAGAAACGGGCTCTATTTTTACAGGACAGTTGCCTTCTGACACTGCTCGCCAAAAGTGGCAGGATCGGCGTTATTATAACAATTATCAAGGAGGCTGGATCGAGGAAACTCATTATTTCTCCCAACTGTTAGCTGATTTGCCGCAGGCTGTTTCATCTGATGCAGTGACTTATCGTCTCAGTGTAGAAGTGAGTGAAGGGCAGCATGCTCTTATTTCTCAGTTTACGACGGGCATCGATATTGCGAAAGCTGTAGCACTGACTCCTAGTACGCTGCAATATGCTGTCAACCAGGGCGATTGGTTCACGATTAAAGCTGATGTGGAAAATCAAAGTCAAGAACTTCTGGAAAATGTGGCAGTGCGTCTTCAGGAACCTTATGGTTACGGTCTAGTCGCAGTAGATCAAGTTATAAAGATGATTCCACGTTTAGCCCCAGGGGAGAAACAATGCCTTAGCTGGCAGATTCAAGCCCAAAGACCTGATAGCGTAAACTTAAATCAGCCTTGGTCCGTTGGCTTTTGTGTAAATGAAGTTCTGCTATCGTCAAAAATCGGTGTGAAGGTAGCAGATACAAGACCAGGAAAAATCTTTTATGTAATGACTGAAGATTTAGAACCTATTGATGGTGCTGGTTATGCCAAAGCATGGGGAAATGCCAATGGATGGCTGGACCCAAAGGAATTTTTGGGACAAATGGTTTTTAAAGCGGAAAAAATCAATGAAATAGCTGAAAAGCATGGGGCAAAGTGGACCCATTATATTGCCTGGCCAGCTGTTAAAGCTGCTCAATGGGCTGCAGGTCAGTCAACCTTGGGTGAGTGGTCTAAGGTAGTAGCAGCAATAAAAAACTCTGTCATCCAAGAATCTGGAAAAGGTCATGAATATGGAATTCATATGCATTCTGATTATGATCCGTATCTGCCTGGCAATGCGCTGTCTTATAATGCTGCAGTTGACGGATTTTGGGCCAATCATTTAAAACATGGTTGGGCTCATTCTATAAAACATGAAGGAAATTTTAGCGACTATAACAGCCGAGCTGGCATCTTATATCAGTATCAGTCAATCGTAGATCAATTATCGGCCAATTCTTCCCAAGGACAATTACTAACAGCTCGGGCAGGCTCTTTTGATTTTGGCAATGGCAGTGCACAAGAGGCGATGAGTACGAATGCGTACAAAAAAGTTGGTCTATGGGGGTCAAGTGATGCTGATGGAAATGCAGGAGGCATCACCTCAGGTGAATACGGACGGGAAATTTATTTTGGGGCTGCTGATGATATTAATGCTCCTGCAAAGGATCTTCTAAAGTTAGGGGTAGTGGAGTTTCGCCCCACACCAAAAGAACCTATTGCATATGATAGTCAAAGCGCATCCATCATGAATAAAAAAACAGATCAAGGCATGAACTATTTTACTGGGGGCAGTTCCAATATAAAGCCGGGGGTGCATGCCATTGTCGGTTTCACACACGCTATGTTTATTATGGGGCAGACAGATTGGCAAAGCCTTGAAGGAGGGCAGTTTCAAGCTTTAGATGATCATTTAGCCTATATAAAAGAATCTTATGTCAATAAAGGGTTATTAACCTTCGGAACTGCTAGTGAATTGGTGGCTGATTATTTGGATTATTATACACCTCAGTTATTAGCGGTATACGGTGCAAAACAATCCGATCGATTTGGTGTTGCTGAGTATAACATCCGGATGCTAGGGCGGGATATTCCTGCTGATGCGAATCATATTCATAGTGTAACTATGAAATATCCGTTGTACTTACGTGATAGTGCCTATCGAATCAGTATATTAAAAAATGGACAAACTATTTATAGTACTTGGGGGCTGCCTACTCCCTTTAATGATATAATATTTACAGTAGATGATAAAAGCGCTGTATATACTGTAAAAATATATCATAATGAACTTGCTGCCAAGTTTATAACGCAAATTCGTTCACTAAATGAAAAAATATTCAAAAAAAATTGACAAAAAGTATTTTTTCCCATTATATAGGAGGATATTTTTAGATTTGTGCGAATAAACATATAACATAGAACATAAACGGATATAAAGTAAATAAGGAGAGGCTAAGAATGTCTAATATCAAACATACAGTATTGGTTATTGATGATCAGCCAGGCATTAGAAGATTATTAATGGAAGTTCTAAGCGAAGAAGGGTATGCAGTTCATACAGCAGCTAATGGCTATGAAGGCATACAAAAAGTGAAAGATCTCAAACCTGTCTTGATTTTGATGGACATGAAAATGCCAGGCATGGACGGAATTGAAACACTACGGGAGCTTAAACGATTAAATCAAGCAAATAAAGTGATTATGATGACTGCATATGGTGAGTTAGAATTGGTTAATATCGCCAAGGAATTAGGAGCCTATGCATATATTACCAAACCTTTTGATATTATTGACTTATGTTCTATGATTGCTACTTTGATTTCTGGAAATAATAAAGAATGTGAATTGAAAATTGGATAGTAGCATGCACCCAAAGAATTTTCTTTGGGTGTTTTTCTTAGGAAAATAACAGACTATACTGTAGTATAAAAAGAAATTCGCTAGAAAAACATGGTTTTTAGTATTCTTTGCGTTAGAGGGTTTTTTGAATAGAGGCAGGATTTTTTTATTGTTTGGCGAAATGAATAATCGAAAGGGGGATGTATATGATTATCAACACGGTCGCAACACTGGCTTTATATTGTCCGCGTTGTGGGAAATTGCACATGCATGATATTTCAAGGTTCGACCTAAAGAATACGGCTGGCAGAAAGCTGTTTTGCAGTTGTGGTCAAATACAAGCCTCTATTACAAGTGTTGGCGAACGTCAGTGTTTATTGGATATTCCCTGCGTCTTGTGCCAGAGAAATCATGTAATTTGTCTTGAACATAATCGTTTTTGGCATGCAACCATGGATAAAATATATTGTGTGCAGGAGAATTTTGAATTGGGATTCATTGGAAATCGGCAAGTCATTTCTGAAACCATTGACAAATATAAAATAGAATTTGAAAAAATGTCATTAGGCATGGATATCGATGAATATGATGATTATATTCAAAATCCTCAGGTAATGTTTGAAACATTAAATAAAATACACGACATTGCCGAAAAGGGAAAAGTGTATTGCCGCTGCGGCAGTAATGCAATTGGTGCTGAAGTATTGCCGGAAGGTATTGAGCTAGAATGTGGGCAATGTGGCGGCTATCTTATAATTCCAGCGCAAAGTGAAAAAGATTTAGCGTATGTTGAAGGATTAGAATCCATTGAAATTATTCCTCCCCGGCGTTCACATCGGAAACATTAATAATTGGCATCATATCACCAATCATTTACGCGTTGAAGCAGATATTTGGTTCCAATCAGCAATTCGTAAGACTTGGCATAAGCCGGGTCTTCTTTATTGCTTATTCATAGAACAATAGATTATTATAGGAAAAGGAGATGCTACAAAATGGATCGTGAACTTGCATTGGAATTTGTTCGTGTTACAGAAGCGGCTGCTATTGCTTCAGGACGCTGGATGGGAAAAGGTGAAAAGAATTTAGCAGATCAGGCAGCTGTTGATGCAATGAGAACTGCTTTTGATAGTGTTAATATCAATGGTAAGGTTGTTATCGGTGAAGGCGAGATGGATGAAGCTCCTATGCTCTACATTGGGGAAGCAGTAGGCGGCGGCGGTCTGGATGTAGACATTGCAGTGGATCCTCTTGAAGGGACGAATCTTATCGCAAAAGGCTTGCCTGGTGCCATTGCTGTTTTGGCAATTGCCTCCCGCGGTGGCTTACTGCATGCGCCGGACATGTACATGGACAAAATTGTTGTTGGTCCAAAGGCGGCAGGTAAAGTTAATATTAATGCCTCGGTTACAGAAAATCTTAAGGCCGTAGCCACTGCTCTGGAACGTAAGGTAGAAGATTTAACTGTAGTCATTTTGGATCGGGATCGTCATGAAGGCATTATTAACGAAGCGCGTAACGCTGGCGCCCGAATCAAGCTGATTACAGATGGTGATGTATCTCCTGCTATTAATGTATGCATTGAAGGTACAGGCGTTCATATGATGATTGGTATAGGCGGTGCACCAGAAGGTGTAATTGCAGCAGCGGCAGTCAAGTGTCTTGGCGGTGATATGCAAGGTATCTTGCGTCCGGAAAATGAACAAGAGATTGCTCGGGCTAAATCAATGGGTATCACCGATATTCATAAAGTATTAACTATTGATGATTTGGTGAAAGGCGACGATGCATTCTTTGCTGCAACAGCCATTACCCAAGGTGATTTGTTGAATGGCGTACGTTATTTTGGCGGCGGTGCTCGTACTCATTCTATTGTAATGCGCTATAAAACAGGTACAGTACGTTTTGTAGATGCGATCCACAAATTTGAGCGTAAATCAATGGCGATTAAACGCACATAACGTAAGGTATAGCGGGAAGGCAAGTTTCCTAATTTCATAGCAAAATAGACTTGTCCTAGGGCAAGTCTATTTTGCGTAATAGGCAAATAATGCATAAATACTTTCATTGCTGTTTATGATATATTATGTGAAGAGAATATACGAAGATACAATACTACTAGGTTTTTATAAAAAGCGGAGGCGATGCAGTGAATTTAATTTGGTTAAAACAACAACCTAAGTTATTATATACACTGGCTGCCCTATTTGGAATTGGAGCATTGTTTTTTGGAGCAGTGCATATTCCAAAAGGGGTGCCGGAAGAAAAAGTAGAAGTGACTCAAAATCTAAGCTCTGAATCTGTACCTGAGCCTGCTCAAACCGTTCCGAAGAAGACGATGCACACCGTAAAAGAAGGTGAGACATTAAGTACGATTGCTGAACAATACGGGATTGATGTTGATACGCTAGAAGGCGCAAATCCAGATCTGAATGTTGATATTCATCCAGGAGACCAATTGGTAATTTTGCCTCAAAAGGGTGCATTGCATACTGCGGGTACAGGGGATACGTTGTGGTGGATCGCTAATGCCTACCATGTTGAGGTCGCTGCGATATTGCAGGCAAATGGCAAGGTAAATGAAGACTTATCCATTGGTGAGAGTTTGTTTATCCCAGGTGGAAAAAAACCGAAGGAAACAGAACGATTATTGGCGCGAGCTGAAACCACAGTGTCTCGTAGCAGCGGCAATCGCTTCAGCTGGCCGACGGAGGGAGAACTGACCTCTGGCTTTGGACATCGCTGGGGAAGAAACCATGATGGAATTGACCTGGCTAATGATATTGGTACTCCCGTACGAGCCGCTCGTTCTGGGCGGGTAAGTTATGCTGGCTGGTCTAGCGGGTATGGTCGTGTTGTCATGATTGAACATGAGCAAGGGTATACCACTGTCTACGGTCATTTAAATGAATCTTTCGTATCACAAGGACAATATGTTAAAGTTGGACAACGTATAGCAGCTATGGGGAATACAGGATATTCTACGGGACCTCACCTGCACTTTGAAGTGCGAAAAAATGGCACACCGATCAATCCATATAGTGTGCTGCCATAATAGAGTCCAAAATCTGCTAAATGTTAAATTGTGGATTGCAAAAATAGCTAGGGGCGGTAAGACCGCTCTTAGCTATTTTGTTATGCTAAATCTATAGGCTTTAAAGATGAAAGTAACATCAATCTGTCATTTGTGAGCACCGGGGAAGCAATCCCCTGCTTGCTAAGAGATTGCTTCGCTCTGTTTGCAATGACAAATTAGGTGAAATAGTACGTCTGGAAGAGATAAATGGAGAAAAATGCTTTTAAAATTCACAAAAGCATTAATTTAACGCTTTTAAATTTTACCGAACTAAAGTATAATGTAAAACATAGGTTAATTATATGGAGTGGGGGATTTATACATGAAGAAAATAGTTGCGTTGGTATTATTACTTATGATGGCAGGTATGGTTTTAACAGGATGCGGCAGCGCTGATACCAAGGGGACAGCAAAGAAGAAAATTGTAATAGGCTTGGATGATAGTTTTCCTCCTATGGGATTTCGAGATGAGAAAAATAATATCGTTGGTTTTGATATAGATATGGCTAAAGAAGCAGCTAAGAAACTTGACATGGAAGTGGAATTTAAGCCAATTGACTGGAGCAGTAAAGAAGCAGAATTAAGCGCTAAACGGATTGACGCCTTGTGGAATGGTATGAATATCACTGAAGAGCGGAAAAAAAATGTATTATTTAGTGATCCTTATATGGAAAGTAAACAATTGATTTTTGTACTTGCAGGTTCTCCTATTAAAAGTGCAGCTGATTTAAGCGGGAAAGTGGTAGGCGTACAGCAAGCCAGTATTGGTGAAGAAGAAGTTGTAAAAGATGTGCAATTGAAAAACTCTTTAAAAGATTTCAAAGTATATCCAGATTTTATTGCTGCATTTATGGATCTTAATACAGGTAGAGTTGATGCAGTTGTTACAGATGAAATACTTGGCAGATACTATATGGCCAAGGAAAAAGATAAATATGTAGCCATTGAAAAACCTATTGGTGAAGTCGGTACATATGGTATCGGATTTAGAAAAGAAGATACAGACCTTCGGGATAAAATGCAGAAAGCATTAAATGAAATGAAAAAAGATGGAACTTCTGCTAAGATATCACAGAAATGGTTTGGCTCAGACATCGTTAAGTAACAATAAAAAGGCTAATGGTTGATGCCATTAGCCTTTTATATTTAACATCTATAATTTTTATAGAGGGAACATTGAACACAGAGGGTGTTTCTATTCTCTCTATCTTTTCTCTGCGCCTCTGCGGTTCCTTTTTTTATGTTTTAAAGATCCTTAGGATTTTTCTTACGCCAATCACCCAGGGAGATATGATATAATAAAAGCTGTATTTTTAAAAGTCAAGAAAGAGGAGAAAATGAATGGAAAAAATAATAACCATGATGGGGCCTATGCTGGATGGAGTCAATGTGACACTACAGATGTTCTTTATTACCTTAGTGCTTTCATTGCCATTAGGCTTGCTTTTGTCATTGGCGCGTATATCGAAATACAAACCGATTAGCATTTTAGTAGAGACATACATATGGTTGATGCGGGGTACACCCCTTATGCTCCAGCTCTTATTTGTATATTATGCATTACCTTTAGTGCCTTATATCGGTATTAAATTACCGGATTTTTCAGCAGCTATTCTGGCATTCGTACTCAATTATGCAGCTTATTTTGCAGAAATTTTTCGTGGGGGAATACAATCGATTGAACGGGGACAATATGAAGCAAGTAAAGTACTAGGTATGACATATGTGCAGACGATGAGGCGAATCATACTTCCCCAGGTCTTAAAACGGGTAGTACCGCCAATTAGTAATGAGACCATTACACTTGTGAAAGACACATCCCTCATCTATGTTCTTGCCATGAATGATTTGCTTAGAACCGCCAGAACCATCGTACAGCGAGAGTTTGATATGACTCCTTTTGTCATTGCAGCTGTATTTTATTTGGCAATGACCCTGGTATTAACATGGATATTTAATAAATTGGAAGAGCGCTATGCAGCATACGATGAGTAGGAGTGAGTTTTTATGAATATGTTACGTTTAAAAAATATCCACAAAAAATTTAATCATCTTGAAGTGCTAAAAGGCATTAGCCTTGAAGTCGCACAAGGAGAAGTTGTGGCTATTATTGGACCTTCCGGATCTGGTAAAAGTACTCTTCTTAGGTGTTTAAACCGATTAGAAATTATTGACCAGGGAACAATTGAAATTGAAGGTGAAATTCTTGCCACCGAAGATACGGAGGGAAAATGTCAGTATGTTTCAGAGCAAAAGGCTCGGGAAATTTGCTTTAAAATGGGTATGGTATTTCAGCAGTTTAATTTATTTCCTCACATGACAGTGATCGATAATATTATTGAGGCACCGATGCTGGTGAAAGGAATCAAAAAAGAGCTTATTATTCCCGAGGCGGAAGAATTGCTTAAAAAGGTAGGACTATTTGAAAAAAAGAATAGCTATCCATCAAGATTGTCAGGCGGTCAAAAACAGCGGGTTGCGATTGCAAGAGCCTTAGCGATGAAGCCTGATATCATGCTGTTCGATGAACCCACATCTGCCCTTGATCCAGAGTTGACCGGAGAGGTATTAAAAGCCATGCGTCAGCTTGCATTAGAACATATGACAATGATAGTTGTAACCCATGAAATGGCCTTTGCCCGAGAAGTAGCTCAACGTGTTATCTTTATGGATAATGGCGAAATTGTGGAAGAAGGCACACCGGAACAAATCTTTAACAATCCAGAGCAGCCGCGCACACAAGCCTTTTTAAAGAGTATGTTATAACAATATTTAACCTATTTCCAGACTTTCATCTTTGACATTGGAGCCATTCGTACATAGTTGTAAAAGCAGTATGCTGCCAATAACCAAAAGACCGCCTAAACTCTGAAGGAGTGTAAGGGCTTCTCCTAGTATTAACACTGAGAGTAAGACTGTCAGGACTGGTTCAGCAGTGCTGATGATCGAAGCATTAGCTGCTCCGATTTTTGTAATGCCAGCAAAAAATCCCAAAATACCTAAAACAGTCCCGAAAACAGCTGTTCCTGCTAATGCCAGCCAGCCGTGGAGGGGAAGAGTTGCCAGCATAAGCTGACCTGTAATAATGCTGTAAGCGGCAAAGGCAAAGCCTGCAGCGGAAGATACATAGGTGGTGGCAACTAATGCATGAACATCTTTTAGTACTCGATTACCAATGAGAATGTAACAAGAATAGACAATGGCACTGCTTAAGCCCAGCAGGATGCCTATTTGGCTAAAACCAGTAAATGAGACACCTAAAATGAAAAAAAGACCTAGTAAGCAAATCGCGAGGGAGGCACCTTTTTGCCAGCTGAATTCTTCATCGCCAATTAGGAAAGAAAGAACGCTCACGATTATAGGATAGGTAAAGAGCAGCATTTCAGATAAGGAAGCAGGCAGGTATTGCAAGGAAGCTGCAAATGCTAAAGACATGGTGCCGTAGCCCAATGCTCCCATAAGACAGAGTTTGATTGCAGTTTTGATTGAAATACGAGGTGAAATCTTTAAAAAATGTAATAACGGCCATAGGCATAAGGATGCCAGAACAAAACGCAGGGTGAGTATAGTAAGGGTATTAGCACCTGCGCCATATGCGAGTTTAATAAAAATTGCCAAAGTGCTAAAGCCCGCAGCCGATGATAAGACTAATAAAGCACCTAAATGTTGTTGACTCAGTGGAATCATCTCCTTGTTCTGTAGTATATTCCTGCCTATAAAAGTAATTTCCTGCGAGTTTATATAAGACTTGATATAGAAATTTTTATTTTGTTACATCCTATTCCGCCTTGTTCAAAAATTGAGTATTTATAATTTATTATTAAAGACAATTGCTGAACCTGATGATCTTATAAAAATGGTAATACTTATAGTTGGTAGATTGATTGATTGTATGATATAATAAGTACATAATGATACACAGGAGAGTTATGTGTGTTGAAGCGTACACGCATAGTTTTCGAGTCATTATCATGCAATGTTGAAATCGGGGGCGTAATGGTTTCGACAGGGGTTGTTGTGGCATGGGTAGCGAGCCGGGATTCCATCAGCCCGCAATACGGTGGAAAAACAATAATTGAAAACAACGAATACGCTTTAGCAGCTTAATGCTAACGTTCTACCGTCTCCCCTCCTGCGGAGAAGGATAGGACGTCACGATGCAGGATACCTGAGGTCTAATTCTCCGCGGACCGACTGGGAAATTTTAAAGAGATAGCACCAGCGAAGCTCGTCTGTAAGCGTCAATGGAGCGAATGTTAAAGTACAGAATGCGCTCGGAGAGGCCCATGTAGTAATGCCTTTGGACAGGAGTTCGATTCTCCTCGCCTCCACCATGTAAATCCGGATTTTTTTACAAAAATTTGAAAATAGGAAGCCGCGATTTTGCTACCTTCGTGGGTAGAGATCGTGGTTTTTTTATTGATTTTAATAGGATTCTCGCCTCCACTTATTTGGTTCATTTTCTTTTAAGTGATAGAAAAAGTAGCTAGTTGTCCAATGGAGGGCAACTAGCTACTTTTTTTGTTTTCAATAATATGGACTCCCCGATATTGGTGGGTATGTGTGAGTTGATTTATATATTAAATGTATTATTTTAAATACATTTAATATATTTACTCTCCTTTTTTGCTAACTTTGAAATTGAGGTTAACATTAGCGGAGGATGCGAAAGTTTGAATTTCTTCTATCGTCGCAGCTAACTTGTTATTATCTGGGATGACTACTAGAACTGTGCGTTCATCTGAAATTGTGCCGAGTATCTTATTCTTAGTTAATTTCTTATTTGAGGGATCTTTCATTACGAAGAGCCTCTCCAACGCAGAGGCTACTGCTCTGCCTGTCCCATTGTATGTCTTAATGGCTAATAGTTGAACAGGACTAGTCAAGCTTATTGTTTGGTTTGCAATTAGAGATTTCAGCCTTTTGACGCGATTGTTGTATAGTTCATCGTCTGGGTCTGTTAAAGTCCATGCAGTTCCTTTTTTTTGATAACCAAGAGCAACTAGGTCACGTTGTAAGGTGGATTTGCCTATTACGTAGCTAAGTTTGGGGTTGAGTTCTGCCAAAATCGCTTGTAAGCTGCGATTTGGATTTTCAGCTAATAGCTCGTGGACTATATTTCGTCGATTTTCCCGTTCAAGTTTATTAGAATCGTCGCATGAGTGATCGAATTTCTCGCTTGTCATTGAAGATTTCCCCCTAAATAAAAAATATAGAGTGTTGATTCATGGGAAATCGCTCGATAGAGTGGGATAGTAAGAAACTGTAAGTAAGGAGGAAAGCCTCACCGTTACTGAGGTTAAAGGAAGAAAGACAAAATAGCTATCCCATGAAAAAGTAAGGTAAAAGGGCTATTCACGGCCTGTATATGACGTAATGAATTATAGAGTAAATGGATTTCCCAATAGTAGTATAACTGTTTACCTTGATGAAATCAAGGTGTATACTTACGATGTTGGCGGGAAATTCCCAATAAAACATGGGAATTTCCTGGGAAGGAATTAAGCAATTAAGGAAGGGGAGTGTTCGTCATGCAAGTTTGATTAAGAAGCTAAAACTTTCGTTTTTCTCGTTAGGAATACATAATATTAAAAATAACAGGAGGATTCAGAACATGACTACAGCAGTAATATTTGAAATCTTAAGTCAAAAATGCGAAATATTTACCAAGGATTTGGAAAAGTATCAAAATGGAACTTTAGAGGAAAAATTAGAATTTAGTTGGGCGACTCTATTTGTAAACTCTGGGTATGATGAAGCAGCAAGAGAGTTCGTGAAGTATAGTTTTCACGAAACTGCTCTCGATGGTTTTGAAAGTGAACTTGAAGCAATTAAAAGTAAAAAGTGTAAACCTACTCTTTGTAAAACCTTTGGCTGCAACGACGAACAAATAAAAAAATGTCATGAACTCATCACTAGAAATTCTAGCAATGATATTAATAATTCACCGGCAAATCTTATTACTGAGAGTAAAATAAAGACTTTTATAAACGCATCCAGATATAAGGAACAACTGGAAGAGATTTTTATCCGGCTAGAAACAGATCCTACCGCTTATCTTTCAGAAGATTTCCTTGAAGCAGCAGCAGACTTAAAAGTAAATAATCTTCAAGAATATACAAAGCTCGTTGAAGAGTTTAAGCAAAACAATATAAAAACTCAAAAATTTGAGAAAGAAGTCGAGAGCGTTGTAAAAAGACTAAAAAAATCAGCTCCAAAATCTAGTGAGGGGTTTAGCAATAAACCTTCCGTGGATTTACCAGAAATTTTACAGCCATATAATAAAAATCTTGAGAATAGCAAGTTTTTCGTGAGTGAAAATGGTCAAATCTGCTATGAAAAAGAAGAAAAAGATGACGTGAAAATTATCACAGCAGCTAATTTCGTGGCAAGAATTACTGAAAGCTTTATTTTTGATGATGGTCAAGTGCAAATTAGAAAGTTCAAGATTAGAGGTGTCGTGAATGCCACAGATCAACTTCCGGAAATAATCGTCGAGGCAAAAGATTTTAATAGCCTCTCATGGGTAATAAGTCAGTGGGGGAATCGAGCGATACTCATGGATGAAGCTACAGTGAGATCGGTTAGAGAATTCATCCAGACGGTATCCATGGATGCGCCAGAAAGAATCATTCATTATCAACTCGGCTGGAAGATGGTCAATAACAGATGGTCTTACCTATATTCAAATGGACTTATTGGGGACGTAGAGAATATGGTGGCAGAGATCAACGAACTTCCTAATTACTTATTTAGAAATAGTGATATTAATGAAAAAGAAGCAATAAAAGTAGTCTTTGATTTCCTAAAGTTGACCAAGCCAGAAATCACGTTTCCTCTGATTGCACATGCTTTCTTAAGTATTTCAATAGAAAAATTATCGCACGAACAACTGGAACCCAAATATTTATTATGGATTTATGGTCAAAGTGGTTCCTTTAAAACAGCTCTTAGTATCCTATTGCTTAATCTGTTTGGGGAGTTTACTTCACCACCTGCTACTTTTTCTGACACTATTAATGCATTAGAGAAAAAGGCGTATCTAAGTAAAGATTCCCTTTTTTTGGTAGATGATTTTCATCCAAGTTCTTCGCCAAATGAAGCAAGATATAAAACGGGTGTAGCTCAAAATCTCACAAGAAAATATGGCGACCGTATTAGTAAGGGGCGTGCAAAGTCTAATATGTCACTATCGGTGGAGTATAAACCCCGTGGGAATGCAGTATGTACATCGGAAGATTTGCTTTTAGGTCATTCTACAAATAGCCGTCATATGTCAATTGAAATATACAGGGGAGAGGTGGATAAAGAGCTTCTTACTGAGTTGCAAAGCAAGACGGAATATTTGAACAAAGCGATGCGAGTATTCATTGAATGGCATGCAGATAAGATCATGAATGACGAAAAAATCAAATTTAAACCAGAATTTCTTAAATATAGGGAACTAGCGCAAGATTCCAATCGACATCTGAGATTTGCAGAAGCCGTAGCATATCTTCAGATTGGTTTCACAACGCTTTTAAAATTCGCAAATGACTATGAGGTTATTACGGATGAAGAAGTTGCTGGGTTCTCCAAAACTGCATTTGATGTATTTATTAAATTAGCTGAAAAACAGAACCAATTAGCACAGTCAGAAGACGTTGCAGATAAGTTTATGCTTACCATCAAGGAGCTTATCGATGCCAAAGAAATTGAGCCTGCTGATATTTTAAAACCGCTGCATTTAAATAAAACAAGCACTATTTGCTATCATGACAGTGATTATTATTATTTTATACCTCAGAGCATCTATGCGAGGGTCTCAGAATTCCTGAAAAGAAAAGACGAAATGCTCAGTATCACAGATCGTATGTTATGGAAAATATTACGGGAAAGAAAGTATATCGTAACACCTGAACTTCCCGAAAATGACAATCACCAATTCGCAAAAAAGAAAATTGGACTAGCTCAAGTAAGAGTAGTCCAAATCGAAAAAAAGAAACTTGAAAACTTCTAAAATCAAGTAACACAGTCTAAGCGTGTTCCCGCACGCTTAGACATATTAAGTACATTGTACATTAATTCGTCAGAATTAAAAAGATAAAAATAGGTATAAAGGATGTGTTATATTATGGATTTATATGGAAGGGCATTTGAAATATTGTACGTTGATAACCTTGATAGAATAGCAAGATATATACCGATTCTGGAACAAGCTGAATTACTGGCAATCGACACAGAAACAACAGGGTTAGACCCATTAAAAGGTGCAAAGTTAAGGCTACTACAAATAGCAATGCCGAATACGCCAGTCCTTATAATTGACTTTTTTAAGCTAAACAATGCTGAAAAAGTGATACTAGGCAATGTGTTGGAAAAAAGTAATGCTGTAAAAATATTTCATAATGCAAAGTTCGATTTGAAATTCTTACATGTAAATGGAATAAAAATCAGTAACAATATTTTTGACACAATGTTAGCAGAACTTGTAATACTGTCGGGTTTAGCAAAGACCGGGTATTCACTACAGGATGTATCTGTTAAATATTTAAAAATTGAGTTGGATAAAACCAATCAAAAAAGTAATTGGACAGGCGCTCTTTCAAGGCAGCAACTAAAGTATGCCGCAATGGATGTATATATACTCTCTGGTATATATGTGGCTCAAAAAGAAATTTTAGAAAGCTTATGTTTGTATGATACCGCCATGTTAGAAAATCAAGTCGTAATTCCTACCTATAAAATGGAGCTCCACGGCATGTACATGAAAAATTCCTCTGTTCTATCGCTGCTCATCGACATAGAAGAAGAGAAAGCTGAATTAGAGGCAGTGTTGCAAGGAATGCTGCCAGGTGTTAAAAATTTAAACAGCCCATCACAGGTATTGAAAGCCTTAAATGCATTGGGATTGGATGTAAGGTCTACAGCGAGCGATATACTAAAACCACATCAAGCTGATTATGATGCAGTAAAAAAATTACTGGATTATAGAACCATAAACAAGAGATGCTCACTATTTGAAAGCTTGCAGAAAGAGATAAATCCTACGACAAAAAGGATACACTCAAATTACAAGCAAAATATGACATCATCTGGCAGATATAGTTGCACCGCGCCTAATTTGCAAGGAATACCACATCAAAATAAATTCAGGTCGTGTTTTCAAGCAAGCAAGAACAATGTATTTATAATCGCAGACTATTCTCAGATTGAGTTGAGAATAGTTGCTGAAATGGCGAATGATAAAACCATGATCGAAGCCTTTAATAATAATGAAGATATCCACAAGAAAACGGCGGCCTTAATAAATGGAAAGTCGCTTGAAGACGTAACGAAAGAGGAGCGTCAATCTGCTAAAGCGATGAACTTTGGACTTGTGTATGGCATGGGTTACAATGGCTTTCAGGCATATGCTAAAAATGGATATGGTGTTGACTTATCACTAGATGAAGTAACGGGTATTGTAGATAAATTTTTTAGAACATATCAAGGTTTAACAGATAGACTCAATGAATTGAATGTACGTCGTACATTGGAGGAAAGAACGATGGGCAATCGACGCAGGGCTTGGAAACATCTCCCTCCAATAACGGAAAGAGCAAATTCTGGTGTACAAGGGACAGGAGCAGATATTCTGAAGAGAGCCTTGGTTCTATTAAATGATAACTTACTCAATGATGATGTAAAACTTATTTGTATTGTGCATGATGAAATCGTCTTAGAAGTACCAAAAAATCAAGCAGATGCGATAAGCAAAAAACTAAAAAGATTAATGGAAGAAGCTGGAGCATTCTACATTAAAAAAGTCCCCATCATTGCGGATATTTCGATTGGTGCTAGTTGGGCGGACAAATAAAGAGATGTAAGGAGACTACTATGGATGCATTACTAAATGGCAATTCAACGTTTCTAGAATTGGTAAATGGTTGGCTCGGGTATATAGTGAAACATGATTATTCTAAAGCCACATATGCAAGCTACTCTTCGAAATTAAGGCATTTATTACAATATGTGGGTCACATAAAATTAAATGAGCTTACCAGAGAAGAATTACAAAGTATCTTTGTGCTTATCGAGATGGAAAAAATCTCCCCCAATACCATAGGCAATATTTATAGCATCACAAAAAAGGTATTCCATTTTGCAATAAAAATGGGAGTAATGAAAGAAAACATAACAGATCATTTAGTCCTGCCAAAAAGAAAACCTTATGTTCCAAAAGTGTACCGCAAGTTAGAAGTTACAAGGCTTTTGTCATTGACGAAAGGTAGTAAATTGGATATTCCCGTAACTCTTGCTGTAAATGTTGGGTTAAGACGCGGAGAAATACTTTCGTTACAATGGAAAGATATTGATTTTGTACATAATACAATTCTGGTCAACAAGGGTACATCTGCACCAGATGTTGATCATTTTCCTAAAAGCGATTCAAGTATAAGACTTCTTAAACTGCCAAAAAAAGTTGGAAATATGCTCAAAGATCATTTAGTAGAACAAAAAAATAGCTTTTTAAAATTCGGTATAACCCATGACGTGAATACGCTACTATTTTGTAAAAATGACGCAACAAGGTATAACGCAACATCTCTTAACAAAATGTTCAAGAAACTTTTGATTGATAATAAGCTGCCCATCATCAGATTTCATGACCTCAGACACACCTATGCTACAATGGCACACAACAATGGTATGCCAGTAAAGCACTTGAGCAGGAGCCTGGGACATTCAACGCCAGCTATAACTGTTGAGCAATATGTTCACATATAAAAGGGCAGAAAATCAAATCTCTCTACTATAAAAGTGGGATAAGTGGGATAAGTGGTCTATATTCACAGATGTTCTATATCTGTGACCAAATAAAGCAGTGAGTCAATGAAAACAAGGCATTCAGCGTAAGTTGTTAAATTGGCTAATTCAAGAGTATAGGTAGAAATCCTTGGTTTTCAAGCGTTTGCTAAGACATAAAGTGTCACAGAACACTTTTTTCTGTGACACTTTATGAATCTAACTTAAGTAATATTGTAAACCGCAAAATAAAAATGTAATAACTGATATCTGAAGTAGATATTATTCCTTTGAATATGTTAGCAACAGCATTGCTAGACAATTCAAGGAGGATCGTATATGTACATTATTAATACTTTATCAGATGTCCGCTGCCTAGAGGCATCAGGCAGTATATCAATTAATCTAATCCAATATCTCGAAAGAAGCATCAAAGCAATGCATACAGTCGTTAAATCCAAAATACCACTAGCAGCATTTGGTTTGGAGAAACACGGTTCCATTGGCATTTTGGAGCCTGGAGATAGGAGCCTAGCCGAATTGGGACTGCCAGAAACATTGGAGCTTTTGATGCCGGAATGGATAAGTAGGCTTGTGCTAAGCGACGTGAACTATTTTGTGGCATACTTTCTTCACGGTAATGGGAATTGTAGTCGCTGCTTAATTCCAGAATCGATCGCAAGTGATGTAATTATGGTTTGGCTACTGGATCAACCAATGGAAGAGGAGGAATGGGCATGAAATCCACTGAGAGACTCACTGATCAGGAGTTGTTGGGCGCGATAATACCGCCTTCTGCGGTCAAGGAACTTATAATTGACTATGGTAGCATACCTCGCCTGTTTCGTAACTTCCATGTCGATGAGTTGCATAAAATTCCTGGTGTTGGCCCAATTAAAGCTAAACAACTGACGTACATTTGTGAATTGACAAAAAGGATTTATAGAGAAAATAATGCCAGTCCTAGTGCTATTAAAACACCCAAAGATGCTGCCGATGCAATGGTAGATATCAAATATCTCGAAGTCGAACAGATAAGAGCAATCTATCTTGGGACTAAAAATGGTATCTTAGGAACCCGTACCCTAAGTCAAGGTACCATCAATTCAACTATCATCAGTCCACGGGAGATCTTTTCTGTGGCAGTAAAACTTTTGGCAGCTTCTGTGATCCTAGTTCATAATCACCCGTCTGGTGACCCTAATCCGAGCCATGAGGATATTGCGCTTACCAAGAAAGTAGTAGAAGCTGGTAAGATTCTTGATATTGCACTATTGGATCATGTCATCATCGCCGAAAGTGGATATGTAAGCCTAAAAGAAATGGGGTTGATCTGAGTGTTTCATGCACCAAGGTCTGTCACGATAGCCAGTTAGTAACAGGTAAGAGTTTGGGTTATAGCTAGCACTAAATATACAACGATGTTATTACCAGAAGAATATTAATAATTAGTAATAATAATAATTGATTGTAAGTAATTGAAATGAATTGCTTGGGAGGTTCACTATGGGAGATGTAGCAAAGGTAAGTACGCAAGACGGCAAAGTATCTATCGGACACTACTCAACAAGTATATCGAGAGTAAATTTAAAGTATCAAAACTATGAATCTAAAAAGGTTGAGGTTGTTAAAGAAACCTCGGATAAGGATACTAGTTATGATACGTTTTATCAACCTGCCGTCATGTTGCTTCTTAAAATGTATGAAGCTAAGAAAATGGCTTAATAAAATGGGCTTAGCTAGTGCTAAGCCCATATAAATATACTGCTACTGCTCTATAGTCCGTCCATAGCAAATTTAAGATACGTTAAGGAGGTATAAGTAATGGCTCTTGTAAAAGCAGCAATTTATGCTAGGTATTCGTCTGATAATCAAAGAGATGAAAGCATTGATGCACAAGTTAGGGCTTGTGAAGAACATGCACAGCGTAACGGTATGCAAATCGTGAAAATATATATTGATCGCGCCAAATCAGCTACCAGTGACAAGCGACCAGAATTTCAGCGTATGATTGAGGAAAGTAGTACAGAGGCTTTTTCAACTCTCATCATTCATAAATTAGATCGGTTCTCCAGGGATAAATATGATAGTGCTAAATACAAGCGCAAGCTAAAACAAAACGGAGTTAGGCTGATTAGTGTCACAGAAAATCTAGACGGAAGTCCAGAATCCATTATTCTAGAATCTGTAATCGAAGGGATGGCAGAATACTACAGCAAAAACTTGGCGCGTGAAGTCATGAAGGGACTTACGGAAAATGCCTTGAAATGTCAGCATACGGGCGGTATCCCGCCGTTGGGCTTTGATGTGGATCGTGTGACAAAAAAATATATAATCAATGAAAGGGAAGCTGAGACGGTAAGAAAAATATTTGACCTTTATTTAGCTGGCTATGGGTACAAGCCAATCATAGACCAATTAAATGAAGGTCAGCATGTAACGAAACTTGGCAATCCATTTGGGAAAAATAGCATACATGATCTTCTGAAAAATGAAAAGTATTGTGGTGTTTATACTTTTAACCGCAGTACGAGTAAGAATTATGATGGGAAACGTAATAATCACATGTCAAAAGTAGATGAGGATGTGATTCGTATTCCTGGCGGTGTTCCAGCCATTGTGTCTCAGGAAGTGTTTGACAAAGTTCAGGAGAAAATGAATAAAAATAAGCATCAGCCAGGAGCTTATAAGGCTAAAGAAACGTATCTATTAAGCGGCCTTATCGTATGTGGCGAATGCTTGAAGCGAGAAGGTAAAACGCATTCAATGATGGGCAATGTAAAACATTCTGGTCGTGCTAAGACCAAGCATGTTACTTATCGATGTGCCAATCGTGACCGTACAAAGCAGTGCGATAATAAAGAGTTAAGGCGCGAATACATTGAAAATTATGTATTGACCCAGCTAGAAAAGAATATATTTAGTGAAAAAGCAATCCCATTTTTGGTTAAGAAGCTCAATGATTACCAAGATACCGTATGTAGTGACCAAGCTAAAGAAATAACGCGTTTAAATGATACATTAAAGGAGCTAAACGGTCAAATCAATAATATTGTCGATGCAATAACCAATGGCTTTGCACATAGTTCATTGGTTGAGAAATTAACAGTGTTGGAACAACAAAAAGCAGCCATAGAAATAACCATAATGGAAAGAAACAGGAAGCAACCAAAAGATATTGTAACAGAGGATATGGTTAGAAGCTTATTTACTATGTTTCGTCAGTTTGTAGCGGAGAAAAATATCTTGGAAGTTAAAAAATTTATCAGTAACTATATAGAAAAAGTGATTATTTACAGAGACCACGTAGAAGTGGTCTTTTTCTTTTCATGGGGTGACATATGTAAAGCAGAGGCATATCATTTTAGCTCGGTAGTAACGAGAAGTAAGCTATTGGCAGGTTAGAGAAGCTATATATCGTAGTGAAAATCAATATAACGGCATGATTTTGATAAGTTGCTAGTATGGCAAGAGGTACTATATTGAGCAGGGAATAGTCTGTGACCTCGTCAACATGGTTGTCTTTGTAAGACCTTTTTTGGGAGAAACTTTACATAAAAGCATGAATTAAACTCTTGATATAACTTTTTTAGACAAAAAGCATGTTGAAAAAGGGAATTTTTTAACAGACAACGAATACTATAGTATTCAAAAAATATAAAGACTCCTATTGCTAAAATAGAAGTCAATGGCAGAACCGCTGATTTATTTGCTCTGCTCCAAGTACTCCATGAATCGGACGAGAGTAACGCCAAGTTCTTCACATATTTTGGCTATCGTCCGTAAGGAGGGGCTTTTAAGACCACGCTCTAATTGACTGATATAGGTGCGGTGCAAATCAATATTGAGAGCAAATTCTTCCTGGCTCAGGCCTTTTTCGGTTCGTAGTGCTTTTAGTACTTGCCCAAATCTTTTATCTATCATAATACCAAAACTATAATCTGAATAATACTATTGATCTACAGACTATAGTATTCAAACAAAGAAAGGATGAAGTAAATATTATTAAATCACAGGATTAGAGTTATACCACAGGAAACGGGTTAAACGGAGTAAGGTCTTACTGCATAGAGCTAGTAAGAAGAATCATTTTCTGATTACGCAATTTAATTTGGATTTGATCGAACCTAATAGTAATTGATGGAGGATGAGAAGATGGAAACATTACATAAACCACGCAAGTTAGTATCCAATATTATAATGCCTATCATATGGGGGCTAGGCGGACTAATTGGTCTATTAATGGTTGTGAAAAATACGAATAAAATGCCGATATCTCCTATTGGTGCAGGACTTGTCTGCATAGGTCTGCTAGTGGCCGCCGTTGGTATGGGACTCAAGAAAGCATGGGGTGCTATTGCCATTAATATTACAGGTATATTGATAATACTCTTTGGCTTTATGGCTGATCGCTTATCCATATGGGTATTAATTTTGGGTTTTGCTGTTTTACTAGTTACCCTCTGGAATAATATACAGGTGGTCATGAATGAAAGAAAGCAAGCTGGAAATAGGGACCTGACTATGGAAAATACACCAGAAATGCATAGTGAAGGGCAGTTGGAATCGGAGGTAGCAAAGACTTCGTGGTATCAACGTCCCAAGTGGATGATTGGTGGAGTAGGGATCATTGTTATAGTTCTGATTGGTCTTATGTTTTCCCCTTCCTCCAGTGCTGTAGATACTAGTCATTTTATTACATATCAATCCAATGCAAAACCTGGATTTACCATTAGCTATCCGAGTACCTGGATCAAAGAGGTTCGAAAAAATGATGTATACCTGCTTTCTTCCGATAAAGAACCTTTAGATCAGATTGTTTCTTTTACTGCTGGTGCTAGAAGTGATAAAAAACAAAGTACCTTAGAAGAGAAGGCTGCTGAAATCGTGCAATACATGGCAGGACATACAAATCCTAAAGTCTTATATAAAAAAGAAACAACATGGTTAGGGCAAAAAGCTTATGAGATTGGCTTTTCTGCAAACGATAATGTATTTGATCCTAACGGCAAAGATGCACAGGGTAAAGTGATGGTAACTATAAAAGAAGGTACCTTACTTTATATCATAGAGGATGGTAGCAAAAAAGCATTTGAAAAGAATGAAAAGTTACTGGACGCTATTGCATCATCAGTTACTCTTTCCAGTAAAGCGGATGTAGTGGTTGAGCAACCAAAGGTGGAGCAGCCAAAAGCCGCCCCTGCGATGACAAATAACGCTACCAAAGCCATTAAACCCAATGATATTTATGGTACATGGGAAGGGCGGAATGATACCCATGGAATGCGTTTACTGCTGACAATTGATGAAGGTTATATTGTTGGACACCACTATGCAGCAAGAAATGATAAGAAACGGGTAGATGGAAGTGACCAAACTACGATTACGGGTAAATTCACAGGTCAATCACCCTTTATAGTGAATTGGAAGAGTGGCTATGGCAATGGAAAAGGACAAGCAGAAATTACGGTACTGGATGATAAAACCCTGCATTGGCGCATTATCTCCAGTGAGGGAGAACATTATATTCCAAAAGAAATTGACTTAAAAAATAGTAAATGATGATCGAAATGGAGGAAAGAACATGCAAGTAGCAGTAGGTATTCTATCAATACTACTAAGTTTCGCTGTATTATTTCAATCCTGCGCAGTATCGGTGGGTGGCAATATTTCTCAGAATCAAGGTGCGTCTGATGGGGGAGCGATTGGCATTTTGGTAGGGATTGTACTATTAAGTGGTGGTGCCTTTGTTTTTAAGTTACCGAAAATTGCGATGTACCTGTTTATTGTGGCAGGTATGTTAGCCTTACTAGCTGGTTTTTCTGATTTTAGTGATATGAAAATCTGGGCGGTAGTATCGGGAATCTTTGCTTGGATGAGTTATTCAGCCTATCAGAAAAAAGTATAATAGCTCAATGGTATGTGCCACGTTTATGTTTCAATAAGTCGTGGTTTGCTAAGGCTGCTGTAAAGCAGTCCTTTTTTCTACGAGCTAAGTACTATAGAAAACATAAGTAACTTGTTGGTAGTTGCTGGGTATTTAGGTAAATGTAAATATATCAAAATAAGGAGGAACGATAATGCAAAAAATCGGTAAATGGATTATTTTACTATCAATTATTCCGGTATTCTTGCTTTTGACAGGGTGCTCAAGTTCAAAGGAACGTCAAGCAACAAGTCATACTACTACACAAGAAGATCGAATACAAATTCTTGAAAAGGGCTTGGTAGAGGACAATGAAAAATGGGTTTTGCTTGATAAAGGTGCTGGAGGAACCCTTTCCTATGCTCCTGGTTCCGTTATGAAAGATAAGGATGGCAATGTGTCGGTGTTTGTCCGCACAATTCCGAATAAACCAGGAGCTAAAGTTGGAATTATAACGGTAGACCTTGCTAAAGAGAAAGGCTTTTTTAAAGATACAAATAAAATCAGGGTAATTGAAACAATAGTCCTGGATGCTCAAGGTAAAGCGTTAGGAGCGCAGCCGACCAATTCTGACTGGACAGATGTGAGTGAGGTTACCGATAAAGATGCAAAAGCCAATTTCGAAAAGCTATTTAGTGATTTAAAGTCGTATTTTTAAATGGTGAAGGAAGTAGCAGTGAGAGGGCTGATACTCCCCTTTTTATAGATTGTTTTTTAATACTTTGAAACTTTAAAGGGTGCTACGTACAGGTGCAAGTGAGTTAATATACTTACTTGCACCTATTATATTTATAAATGGAGGCGGTATGATGACAGTTACTGAAAAAAGTGTGATAAAGACAGAGGCTATCTTCTCGGCAGATAAACAGTATCGGTATCTATTACGGAAAGAGTGGGATAAGAATAAAAAGAAAGTCTTGGTCATCATGATTAATCCAAGTACTGCTGCGGAAGTGTTCATTGATCATACCACCATGTATGTAATTAACAATCTTTCTAAATTAGACTTTGGTGCAGTAGATATCGTGAATCTCTTTCCGAATATAGATGGAAGTAGAAAAACCAAAGGAAGTATACCAGAAGTAGACAACGAGAATGAAAAGCAAATTGCTGCATCAGCGGAAAAGGCAGATAGCATTATCATTGCATGGGGCAGTGTGGGTGAAAACAATAAGAACATTCAGGAAAGGCAAGGAAACATTCTAAATATGTTAAGTCATTATGAAGATAAGTTATTTAGCATCTGTGATGATCGTGGGAATAGTGGCTTTCATCCTTTGTCGCCTAAGATTCGATATGATTGGAATTTAATAAAACTTTGCATAAAGTCAAAAGAAGAAAAGAAACAAGATGAGTAGAAGGGGACGAAGTTGGAAAAGACTCACTAGCTAGCGCGCTGATGAGTCTTTGCTACATTATGCTGTAAATTTCCATAGCGGTTTGAAAGGAGAAAAATTTATGAGAAAAATAGCCCATATAGAGGAAGTAGAGCAGTTAAAAGGGGTGTCTAGTGAAGTTGTTGATGTGATTCGGGAAGCGGTAACTATTTTAGATATAGAGTATGGTCAAAGTAGAGATGTAGATCATGGAAATGGTGGATATGTGATAATTATTGAATCGAAGGATGAATTACAAAGACTAAAAGAGATTCATATTGATGTGAAAATAGCAATACCAGAATATGCGGATAAAATTCAGTGTAATGATGGACAAATATTTGTGAGTATACTGGTTTTATTAAATAATGATTTTGGCATTATAGTTGTCATGCCTATGGAATTTATTTATTACACAAATTGGGTGGTATAGTTGTATCCTAACGATTCTATGTAGTTACATGTTTTAAAATTCGAGTAAATCAGTGGAAGTGCAGTCATTGTATACAAATATCAGGAAACAATCTTCGATTATAGATTAGAGAAATTTGCGTAATAATTTACTATAGGTTAGATAAATATACTTAGGATAGCTTTCTAAACATTTAAGAAAATCCATAGGCATGATTGTTTAATTCTATGGTATAATTATAAATTGAAATACCTAGGAGGAAATGCTATGGCTCATCGAGCAGAGAAGACTAAAGAACTCGATTATAAAGAATATAACATTAGAAATTCATATGATTTAAATATAGACAAGCTTTCTGAGATAGATATTTTGTTTGTTTCTTTTCCAAAGGCTAAGCACCCTTATCGTGAATTTAAAAAGTATCTTACTTTTATAGATTTAATTTATCCTCGTATTAATGATAAGTGTAACGTAATAATTTTTGCTGATAACGAAATATTAGCATTATTAACTTTTGGCATTAGAAATGAAAAAAATCTTAACTACAAAAGATGGATTAGCATTAGGCAAGAAATAAATAATAATAATGGTAGTTTATTAAATGAGACAAAGGGTGCAGTTATTTTTTCGAAGGATGCTTCTGCACTTAAAATTTGCAAAGTTAGACTTCCATATACTTATTGTCCTTCCTGTAACAAGACTACTAAAGATTACGGTGGGAAAAAACACTTATACCATGAGTATGGTACTCTCATTAGTGACGTGTGGAAAGACATAACTATTAATAGCAATGACCCTCTTCCTCAGAGTATGATTAAGAGATTACGGGACATGTTCTCAATAGAACCTTATTCTAACATGGTATCTTTAACGTTGTGGGATTTTGATTGGGATTGTTGTCTAGAAAAATCTATAGAGTTACCAACTTTGAATCCAAGTAAAGCATCCAATAGAAAAAGAACCAAAATAAATGAAAGTTGTCTGATATTAGGCGATGCATTAAAAGAGTTGAGGAAAATTGATACTGCCTCAGTGGATTATGTATTTGTGGATCCTCCTTATAATCTAAAGAAACAATATACGGGTTATCATGACAATTTAGAACTTGAAGAATATTTATTGTGGTGTGACCAATGGCTGGATGAATGCGTTCGTATTTTAAAACCTGGTAAATACTTGTCTATTTTGAATTTATCGTTATGGTGTTGCAGACATTTCGCATTTTTAGCTTCAAAAATGGACTTTTCAAATTGGATCACATGGGAAGGATTATCTCGTCCGGCTCAAAATATTATGCCAGCAAATTATACGATATTAACAATGAAAAAACCACATGACGAGGTTATCCAGAAGAATGTGAATATAAATTTGCCTAAAGAATTGATGCCACGGGCAGATCATTATTGCTTGAGGGAGTCTTGTATAAAAAAACGTGAAGAAAAGTTTAAACCATTAACGGATCTATGGACTGATATTCATCGATTAGTGCATAATAGTAAACGTTATAATCATCCATGTCAATTGCCTCCTAAATTAATAGGACGATTAATAGCAATTCATACTAAACCAGATGATATTGTTTTAGATTGCTTTAATGGAGTTGGCACAACAACTCTTTGTGCTCAATGGCTTAAACGTAGGTATATTGGTATTGAGATCAATAAAACATATTATAATGTTGCCCAAGATCGACATTGTAATTTTATTAGTGGTTTGGACTCTCTGCCTCCCAATTATAGTCCTTCATCTCTAAAGGTTAAGAACAATAATGAGGAGAGGAGAAAATCTCCAAATCCTCGAATTACTGGGTTTACTAAAAAGGCTGTTCAGTTGATGATAAGGGATTTGTCAAAGCAGCTTAATAAAGTTCCGGTACTAAGTGAAGCATTGGAGTATCTTCCAGTACCAGAAGAGTTTTACAGATTATATTTCAAGAGTTGGACTGAAGCGGTTGCTGCCGCTAAAACTACAGGGATGACAGAGTATAAGATTATTGATTAGTATGAAATGATGGCTGATACAAATCTAGCCATCATTTTTTTATGTAGAATATGAAAAAATTGTTGTATAATTACAAATATGGTATGTTTTTTAAACAAAGCAACATCTAGTGGAAAAAGGAGTAAGCAAAGTGAAAGTATTAACGTTTTTTAATAATAAAGGCGGAGTTGGAAAGACAACGCTATCTGCGAATATTGCAGCATATCTAGAACTAGAATTGAAAAAAAAAGTACTTGTGATTGATGCAGACCCTCAATCTAATACCACTCAATTAATGCTAGATGACAATCAGCTTGAAAAAGTCTATACAAAACCACAATTTACAATTTATAATTATCTCCAACCTTTGGAGATGGGAGAGTCCAGTATAAATACTGGATTACAGGTTTTTCCCGCAGAAGAAAATAACTATGGGGTGTCATTAATTCCAGGGCATCCCAGATTATCCTTTATAGAAGATAGATTGAGTGAAGGTTGGCAAAAATGCAATCATGATATAGGAGGGTTACGTGTCACTAATTGGGTTGCTGGATTGAAGCAACGATTTGCTGGTCAATATGAATATATAATTTTTGATGTAGGACCTGCACTTAGTGCTTTAAATAGAAGTATTTTATTAAACTCTGATTTTTTTATTGCACCAATGGGATGTGATATATTTAGTTTAATTGGAATTGAGAATATTTCAGAATGGATAAAACTCTGGAAAGATTTATATGAAGATGCTTTAAAATCTTTAAAACGTCGACATCCAGAATTTGATTTTAAGCAATATCATATTAATGACAATATTGATAACAATTTTAGATTTATTGGTTTTTCTGTACAACAGTATACTACTAAAGTGATTAGTGGGGAGAGAAGACCAATTAATGCTTATGAACGCATTATTACGAAAATACCTGATTCACTTGAACAATATATGAGTTTTCTCAAGCCAACTATCCTAACGATGGAAGATTGTAATTTGGGGGGGATTCCAAATTATTTTAGTCTTGTGCCGTTATCTCAAACTAGTAAACGGCCCATTCATCAGTTAACGAAAAGTGACGGGGTGGTCGGAAATCAATATGCGATGGTACGAAACTATAAAAATTTAATGCATGAGATATGTTCAAAGATACTGAAAAATATTGATATCGCAGGAGAACAGTAATATGTCACAGCAGATACAGGCAATTAGTTGGCCAGTCGACCTTATCGAAGACCTCGCGCTTAGAAGGTGTATCATATTCTTAGGCTCAGGTGTTTCGGCAACAGCGCAGAATTCAAGTCAAGAAAGACCAAAAGCGTGGAAGGAATTTCTTTTGACAGCTAGTGAATTAATTGCAAATAAAAAAGACAAAGTTCATACTAAAAGACTTATTAAGGAAGGCAACTATTTGTTAGCATTACAATGTATTTATGATTCTATAGGGAACAATCAATACTTTACACTATTACAAAGCGAATTTCTTACACCTAGATTTGAACCATCGGATGTACATAAGGATATTGTAGATATTGACCCTAAAATCGCAATTACAACGAATTTTGATAAAATATATGATAAAGCGTGTTTTAGTGATGCTCATACGATCATAACATATGATCAACATGAGGGTTTAATTAACAACTTACGCTCTGACCAACGGCTAGTCATTAAGGCACATGGTACAATTGATGCAATTCAAAACATGATATTTACAAAGCGAGAATATTTTGCAGCAAAAAAAAATCATCCACACTTTTATAAGGTTCTAGCAGCGTTATTTATGACTAATACTATCCTTTTTTTGGGATGTGGTTTAAATGACCCCGATATAGCTTTGCTTTTAGAGCATGTTTATATAACGACGAATTCCTATAAATCTCATTATGCTATAGTCTTTGATGCCGTACATCCCTCAGTAGAAAAAGATTGGATGGAAAGTTACAATGTAAAAGCGCTAAAATATGGGCCTAGTTATGAAGATTTGATTCCTAATATTAGAAATCTAAAAGATGCGGTTGTTGCTTATAGACAAAGGAGAGGATTGCCCTAAAGATCATTTTACGAAAGATACTGTCATAGCGATGTTATAATATGGCATTCCCCCAAATATAAATTATTTACAGAAATAGATACGAGTTATCGAATTATACTCGACACAATCCCTGAAGAATGTAAACTCGTTAAGGGAAATAGTAGTGTAAAAGTTGAAAATATATGTGTTTTTAAACGGAGATGATTATATGGAAGATATATTTATAGGCAAACAAATAGGTCTTTATATTATAAAAGAACATATTGGTGATGGATGTATCGGTTGTGTTTATCGTGGATATAGAGAAGATATAGATGAGTCAAGAGCCCTAAAGTTTATAAAAAAAGAAAATCTCCGTTCTGGTTGGGAAAATGAAATAAGCAAAGTAACGAAATTAAGAACTACTCAAGGAGTAGTTAGATATCATACTCATAATTTTGAAACTATCGAAGGAGAAGACTATCTATATATATCTTGGGATTATATTCCAGGAGAAAGTTTGAAAGAAATTATTAATAAACAACAAATTAATATGCCAATTGTGCAAGACGTCCTGGAAAAAGTATTAGAAGTTTTACATGCATGTAAGTATGTAGGAATAGATCATGCTGATTTACATTCGGGTAATATTATTATTGAACGGAGCAATCCATTAAGTTTAAACCCTGAACAAAGGAAAGTTTGGATTACTGACTTTGGCTATGCGACTGCAGCAGGAGACGTTGATATTTTAGATGATTTTAAAGGGCTAAATAGGATTATCCAGCAGTGTTTAAGAGCGATTAATTTCCACGAACTAGATGGAAGGGAAAAATGCCTTTACAGTACTCTAAAAAATCAGTTTCCCAAACTTTTAATCGAAAGTAATTCAGTTACCGGGGATTATGTTAGAAACCCAAAGAACTTGTTGTTAAAGTGGAAAGAATCTTGTGAAGAATCAAAAATTACCCAGGAGTACAAAAAAAATATTGGAGACTATTTAGCTGCTGAACATATTGGGGAAAGATATGATGAGTGGAAAACATTGTTTGTACCTAAGTTTCTGACAGTAGATGATCTGTTATCCAAAAATATATGCGTGTTAACTGGGTTGCGAGGTTGTGGGAAAACAATGATTTTCCGTCGGTTAACTGGACTTTTTAACGAACACCTCGGTCCTTCTGGCGTTCCAGGAGCGGATAGTTTTATAGGATTTTATTTAAATGCAAGAAATATAGCAGAAGCGTTTCCTTGGTTACCAGATGATCATGAAAGAGACGCGAGAAATCAAGTTATTAATTTCTTTCATTTGAGTTGGTGTTTAGAAATAATTGACTGGTTAAGAGAAGTAGTAAAAGGAGCTAATATTATTAATTTAGAGTGGTTGCCAGGATTTTTTGGGAGGTACTATCCAGAACATTTTAATACAACGGAGAATACTATTAATATTCTTGGTCATATAACTAGCCTATTAAATGCGGAATTAGAAAAGTCGCGTCTGCAAAGTAAGTATAAAAGTGAAAAGATGTGGGAATTGACAGATATTACATTTTTAGAAAAATTCTGCAGAGAGATAGCGAAATATTGCCGAATTGATAAACCTTTTTACTTTTTTTTAGACGACTACTCTACTCCATTAGTTACATCAGCAACTCAAAGAATTTTAAATCCGCTCGTTTTTAGACGCTCTTCTATAGTTTTTTTTAAGGTTGCTACAGAAAGTGTAGAGAGCTTTGAACCAACAGGTTTAAATGGGAAAATACTAGAGGAAGAAGATGATTATTTTCTAATTGATTTTGCTACTCAAGTTATGTTGAAGAGCGATGGAGAAATAAAAGATATACTTTCTTCAATACTTAAGCGACGCATTGAGAGGCACTCAACACTAGCAAATAGAAACTTGGAGCTGGAAAACCTCCTTGGCCCAACTGTTTTAAACAATGTACAAAGGTCACAATTAATTCGTGGGGAAAAAATAGAAGTAAATAAGAAAGTGGTTTCTAAAGAAATATATCAAGGTAGTACAGTTTTCTATAATATTTGGTCGAGTGACATTAGGGAAGTAATAAGTTTATTTGCAGAGATGATATCTATGGAAGAGGATGAGAAGCTTAAAAGTAGAGATGATAAGATTATAAGTGACGATATACAGGATACCATTTTCAGAGATGCTGGAGGTAAGTTCCTAAGTTTGCTTGAAGCGGCTACAAATCCGTCAAGTAGAAATTATGTTAGCAATGAAGAGGAAAGATCGTTTGGAAATCATATGGTAGAGATAGCAAGAGCATTTCAAGAGATAGCAAGTTTTGATTTAAAAAATAAGACCTCTAAAAATGTGAATACAAATCCCCCAAAACAAGCAAGGCGGATCGAAATTACGGGGGTAACAAATGAATTAACAGGTAAAGTAAAGGACTATTATAGGGGGTTAATAAGATATGGGTTATTTATTAGAGACAATAGAGGTAAGAGTGTTAGGGGGAAAGTTGTTCCACGTCACTATTTAAGAGGTTTATTGATTCCCTACTTTAGGCTGAGCTTTTCTAAAAGGGATAGTATAACATTGAAATGGGAAGAATTTTGTGAGTTATTAGAGAATCCGAGCATTTTTAAAGAAGAGTATAAGAAACAAAATAGGAAAACTGAAGATATAAGTATAGGTTTATGGGATGGTGAAAATGAATAAATTACCAGAAGTTACTTCGTTTAACTCCGATGAAATGTTATGTGGTCCTACACGATTAGTTATTGTCGCGGAAGGATTTGAGCCACGTTCTGTGTATTGGACCAAACTTCTTCACCAAGAAAAATATTTTTTAGATGCTATAATATGTAAATATCAACCAGAAAAAAAATCATGTTTAGCAGAATTATTACCTGAGGTAGCATTGCGTACGTTTAATGCCCCATTGATAGTAGAGTTTGAACGAGTCTACCCTAATAAGTTTGAAGAACAGCTTCTAGAGTTATTTAAAAATATATCTAAATATGATGAAGTAGTCATTGATATATCTGTAATGTCCAAACTCCTAATCATAATAATAATCAGTGTAATAAAAGATTATGGAGGTATGGTTAAAATTATTTATTCTGAGCCTGAAACGTACACGCCATCTTTAGAAGAATATAATGAACTTAAAGATGTGTATGGCAAGCCATTGAAGCTACCTTCATACGGAGTTAATGATGTTGTAAGAACACCATTACTATCAAGTATTGTTATGCAACGAAGCCCTTCTATAGTGATAGCATTTCTATCTTTGAATGAACAACTAATTCGAGCATTATTATCAGTTGTTAATCCTGCAAGCCTTTTTTTAATAAATGCTATATCACCGAATTTGCTATGGAGAGAAAGAGCTATGGCTGAAATCCATGATAGTATTATAAAAGAATATGCTAATGACAACCCAGTGGATGAAAGAGGTCTTTTGAATAAAAAAACTAGCACTGTGTTTTATCAGGAAACATTTGAATTATTAGCCTCTATATATAATCAATATTGCTATTCTAGACGAATTATTATAGCTCCAACCGGTAGTAAAATGCAGGCACTTGCATGTGCACTTATAAAAGTTTGCTGCCCTGATATTCATATTGAGTATCCAAATCCGGAAAGCTATTTCATTAGCGACTATAGTAGTTCTAAAATTAGGATGGTTCATGAAGTGGTTATTCCTCGATTTAAAAATACATTATACGATATTGCTGATTCATATAGACTTAATGGATAATCTCTTTCAAATTTGGTCTATTTAGTAATAATTGCAGAAAAACATTTCTTCTTTATACTCAATATAGGTTGCTTTTATTGTATAAATTTATTTGGGTTATAGGATAAAAGTTATATGAAATTTGAGAGTGCTATATAAAGAAGATACATCAAATATGTGCACTTGAAGATATGATAGATATTATATATAATAAAAACAAAGAAAATATCTAAAAAATATTACAATGATAGTATTGTCCCGAATGTTATAATGCCGAACTCTTATTCAGCCAAACGCGCTAACACCTCATTTTCGTACAAAGAGTTCAACTAAACATGATCAAGACTGCTATGTAATTATGAATTTGCAACTAAAAAATAACTCGATGAATATTACAATCATAGCGATAACTTTAGAGGACATCAATAGAAAGCGATACCGTCAAGATTGTTTCGTAAATTTGTTTGCAGTCCGATATTTTTGACCCCATTTTTCTTTAATGATCATTAGCTTCTCTAGAGTTGCCTCTTCTATTATTGCCGTATAGACTTCTTTTAAATCAGCAGTAAAGGTTTTTGGATATGTTTATAGTTCACATGTCGCATACTTGCACGAAGTTGGTGTATGATATAGGGTTGTATTTTGGCTTTGAGATAGATCGCGCCGATAGCTTAACGAAACTCATTTAGCCCATCCACAGAGAATAGATAAACATATTGTACTCTGGGCTTTTCAGATCAATTAGAACGCTAAGCTAAATTCTATGGTGTTACGTTTATCGGGAAACTCTCGGATAAAGTCAATTTGCTTTATTAGGGAATAAAATATGAAAGTCAAAGATAAAAAAATAATACATTATCAGTATTTTCAGTATGCAATTTGGCGCATAAAAGAGGAAAAGTGTTCTACTTGTCGAAAAAAAATATGTGAGAATTTTAAGGAGGTATAACTATGAACAACGCATACTTGAAATCAGAAGTACCAGACAATGCAGTTTTGGGTAAAATTAACGAAATACCTGCACCGCAAAATAAGATTATTGCTCGTTTAAAAGCCCAGATGAAGTGGGGTTCTATGAATGACCCGATATCCGCTTATAGTAGGATGCATAATAGACACAACAGATCGTAATTTGCGCACAAAAGCGAAGCGTAGATCTTGACATGAAGTTTCACTTGCTGGACTTTCGAATAGAAACTAGTTCTTTTAGTTTAGTGACACCGTGTGAGGCTCAAAGAGGATGACTTCATTTGAGTGAAGAGAGCGATAATTTGGTCATCTTTGTGCATTACCTAATTTGGTTTTTCAAAATTGTTTTGCTAAGCGCCATTAATCAGCATTTGTTCTTGCAAATTTATTTTGTTTTTTAGGTCTGACTACATTAATAAATGGACATGTTTCATGGGGTGATAAGTAGGCGTTCTCTTCTACTTATCATCCCATGATTAGTATGAAGCTATTAAAAGTACAGTATAAATTTTCTAGACGCCATAGTAGAATCTTATATAGAAGAATTGAAAAAATGTGAAATAAGAGTAAATAACAGATGGTTTTGCAGAATTTATATCTCGAGGAGTTTTAAACATTTTGTTGGGAACGAAACAATCTTTAAATATAAAGTATGAAGGAAAAGAAAAATCGTTAAGAGAAGGAAGTTTTATTTAATGTCTTATCAACTTGTTGATTTAAAAGTTGGATTTACCTGTAATAATAACTGTATTCATTGTGTCGTTTCCGATAAAAGGAACGAAAAAGATTTGTCGTTGGAAGCCATAAAAAAGATTATTGAAGATTATATTGATCAATATAATCAGATCAATCTTACTCTAACCGGAGGCGAAATTACCTACCGGGAGGATTATCGCCAAATTATGCAATTTATAAAAGAAAAAAAGAATAGGGGTTCTATCGATTTTGTAGACATTCAAACGAATGGACGAATGTTATCGCATGATAAAATATTGGAAGAAACCCTTAGCGTGGTTGACTTCTATTTAATTGCACTTCATAGCAATAATTCCGAAATACATGATTATATTACATCCTGCCAATCAAGTTTTTTAGAAACAACAGCGGCATTAGCAAAACTGACAAGTATGATTAATGTGAAATCTATCGCAATTCAAACTGTTATTAGCAAAAAGAATTATAAAGGCTTAAAGGATGTTTATAAATTTGTTCGTGAACAATATGGTATTTTGGAATGTAATATTACATTTCCACATCCTTTGGGAGTAGCATATGATATGGAAATTATCCCGACTTATCATGAAATAAAAGAAGATGTTAATGATGCATTAAAATATTGTTTAGAGAATGATATGAACCCTTATTTAGAAGCGCTACCATATTGTGTTTTTGAGGAAAAGCTTCGGATATATGCACTTGAGTATTATAAAAAAAGAAATCAGAATGTTGTAGGTTACGGTGGGGAAAAAGATGGTCATATAGACTATAAGATAGTTAATGAAGAAGGCTATGCTAAATATGATACCTGTAAGAAGTGCTCATATGATAATTGCTGCTTAGGTGTTTGGAAAGAATATAAACAATTATATCCTTTAAAGGATATGTACAGCATGTTAAGTAACAATTTATAGTATATTTGCGCATTGTTACTAGGAAAACTAAATAATTCTAATAAGTTTAGCTGGTTGCTGATGGAGAAAACTAATAATTAAGGGAATAATATAATGGAAAAAATTAAAACATTTTTTTTAAGGGTTGCTGCCCGATGTAATTTGGATTGTAATTATTGTTATGTATTTAAGCATCGAGATATGTCGTGGAAAAATTATCCTCCAACAATGTCGAAAGAGCATGTAGTATTATTTTCTCATAGATTAAAAGAATATGTAATGGAAACGAAGTTAAAGGAAGTTTATATCATCTATCATGGTGGTGAACCTTTATTTATTGGTGAATCAGTTCTATTGGAATATACAGATATTATTCTGAAGGCTTTAGATGGTATTGTCAGTGTTGAGTTTTCGTTACAAACCAACGGAACACTTTTGACAGATAAATTCCTTGAAGAATGTGATAGAAGAAAAATTAAAATATCGCTTAGTATTGATGGTCCGGAAGATATTCATAATAAAAATAGGAAAATGGCTAATGGCGACGGATCATTTAATCTTGTCTTTTCTGGAATTCAGAAGGTCCAAAAATATCCGCACTTGTTTCAAGGGGCTATTGGTGTAATTGATCCATATTCCAATCCAGAACAGCTAATGGAATTTTACAATCAAACCCAAATATTCAATGTTGATTTGCTATTACCTGATGCTAATTATGAGTCTCCACCTAAATATAGAGAAGCAGCTCCGTATATTTATAAGAATTGGCTTATAGAATCTTTTGATGCATGGTTTGATAAATACCAAGACTTATCATTAAGAACATATGAAAATGTTCTTAAACGACTGTTAGATTGTAATACGTCTACAGATTCTTTTGGTTTTGGAAAGCTAGACTATTTGACGATTGAAGTTGACGGCTCTTATCATACAACAGATATATTGAAAGTGGCGTTTGAAAATGCATCAGCAATGGGAATTTCATTAGAGAACGCGACTATTAATCAAGCTGCAACACACAAGAAGGTCGAAGAGTACAATATGCTTTTAGCCAAAGAAAATCTTCCTCAAAAATGTAAGTCCTGCGATGTTGGATATGTATGTGGAGGAGGGGCATTACCACACAGATATTCAGAAATAAACAGTTTTGATAATCCTACAATTTATTGTAATGAAATGAGGTCATTGATAAACCATGCAAAGAAGCGCCTTAATGATGAAGTTGAAAATGAACTTTTACTTTGATTTTTCAAAGGATAGGTTTCTTCGAAAGTGAAAAGTAAAATTATTGAAATAGATAAAAATTTCTTACCAGTCGATGAAAAGGTAAGTATGGATATCATTTTTGACTATTTTTCTGATCAAGAAATCGAAATAGAAGAAACGAATGCACACTATCGTCTAAGAATTACTCGTTCAGATTTCTTATACTGTGAGAATATGGAGAATAGCTTGAAAGGGTTGGGCATAAACAAAAAAAAAGTGAAGGATTTTCGAATTGTAGAGCAGAACAGTATTTTTTGTTTATTAGAGTCTTGGATACCCTATGGTTGGAGTAAGTTTATAGCTGAAAACTCGAAGCTTACCGATAATCTTACGATAATCCATCTCGATGATCATGCGGATCTCATGTCACCAAGGATAAGTGTTAATAATGGTAAATGGAAGGATATGCTTACGGGAGACGAGGTAAGCTTCTCTGAACCTGAAAGCATTAAAAAGGCTATTCAGTCTGGAGCTATTACAATTGGAAGCATGATGACTCCACTTATTCACTATATAAAAAATGTTAATTTATTTCATTTTAAACAAAATGTGGATTCAATTTCGAGATATATTGAAAAAACAACAGAGCTTGATAGCTTATTTTGTCTTGGAAAAAAGAGGTTAGCAGTAAAATTGGTTACAAGACCAAAAAACTTAAGAGAAAGGAATAATACGTATTTAAGAACGTCTCGATTGTCGGAATTGATTGAAAACATAAAACCTAACACAGACATATTTCTTCATATAGATATGGATTTTTTTAATAATAGGTTTAACGGATCAACTGATTGGAGAATCTTTGCAGCAAAGAATAATCTGAATATGGATAAACAAAAAGAAATAATGGATGATTTATGCCGACAAATTTTCGAAGCTGGTTTAGGTAGCCGAATTAAGCATGTTAGCATTGGGATATCTCCATCATTTTATCCTTGTGAATATTGGAAAGAGGGCGTATCTTATCTTTTGTGTAGACTGCATTCTGTGGGTGTTAAAGTAGGTGAGCTTATGAAAAAGCTAAAGTTAAATACGGATAGTTAGCCATGAGTAAGAGATTTCATTCCGAAAATCCAGAAAATAGTACCTAGAATAAAAATAAGATGCATTTGTTTCTTCGTTTCAACAAAAAGATATACTATATATAGTAGTGTTAATGCTCAAATGACAAAGGTGATATGTTAATTCAAGAAAAAGAGGAGCATTGGATAGAAGAATGTTGAGTGGCCTTTTCTAGAATCTTCTTCACTAGGGTGTGAGAAGTATGGATTATAATAAGGGCATTACAATATTGTTTTGAAGTATGTGCTAAGAAGACACATACTTCAAAAATCCAAAGTGCAATATTATGGAAACAGAAATGATATTTCCTGTTAAAGAATTTGAAGGTTTACCTGAGGATTTAAATAATTCAAGGAATTTGAATTGGGTCATCTGTTGGGTTATCCAATATGTTGTTGCCAAAAAATAGCAGTTGTTGGTGAAATGTATATTGATGAGTGGGAAGCGCTGTTTGTGAAAAAAACTCATTTTGAAGGACGATATAAAATTATTAATCCTAAAGGGTATAGAGAAGGCTATTCTCTTATATCACATATACCCTGTTCGCCTAATTGCGAACCTTCGCTGAACATTGCGCAAAAAGCATTAAGCATTATAATGCTTAATAAATACAATAAATACTTTGATAAATGGAACTATTGGACAAATGCAGCAATTGATTAAAAAATCCTAACTTGTCCTAATGATTACAAGGCTTACTTTGAGATTTTCCGGGTGTGCGGATGACTTTGTATAATTTACAAAAAGCAGGGTATGCTTGAATTATAAGATATGTAGACAATTTGTTGGCTGCTTGATTAGAAGTTATTGCGAGGCGGAACTGTATGCCGCAAAAAAAATAGGTAGATTAATAAAAACTTGAATCAGCGAACAAAGCCTTGTTTGAATTTAAAATGAAAGTTCCCCGTTACCAGTGATACGGCGACCTAAATTAATCTTATACTGCATTAATTGATTAATTCGAGCAAGTGATGCAGTATAAGATGTAATATCGATAAGATAGGTGGGTTTAGGCTGATTCGGATCAGTTTTTGTAACTCCTGTCCAAATGTTGCTGTAAACTAGGTTGTAATGCTTAGCTTTCCGGGGGTTATAGAACTTATTTATAATAACTATATCGAAATACGATTATGCCCTACAGTTCATAAGCAAATGAACTGTAGGGCATAATTGTATTTACTTTTGAAATTATTTTCCTAAAAAACTTGACATTGTTCCGCGTTGTTCCTATAATGGAAATATCGGGAACAATATGGAACAAAATTGTAAGGAGGAGAAAAGATGTATAGTGCACGTCTAGCGAAGGGTGGGGCGAATAGTTGGGTTGTTGAATTTCGACATCCGCTATTAAGGGATCGTCAAGGTAATATTGGGAAAAAAGTAAGGCGAGGTTTAGGCATTGATCGAGAAGAAGCTCAAAAAATTGTTGACGAGGTCAACCAGATATTGGCCGATGAAAACCTATGGACATTAGCCAGTAAGACACTGGTTAAAGAAAAGTTTACCGAAAAGACTAACGGTATATTTTTTGATCAGGTTGATGATGAATCTTGCTCTGACCCTTGGAAAGTTAGGGATGACTATATAAGCTTGCCGAACCAAGATAGTGGCTATAGCAGAATCATGCTTCTTGGAACAACGGGGGCAGGAAAAACTACGGTAATCCGCCAACTAATCGGAACAGATCCAGATGAAACGAGTTTTCCGGCGATTTCTGCTGGACGTACCACGACATGTAATTCTGAGTTTGTATTCCGGGATAGCTCTAATTGGAGGGCAGTTGTTACTTTTATTCCGCGTGGAAGGGTTAGAAACCTTGTTGAAGAATGCTTATGGGAGGCATTTAAGCGAGCAGTCGTAGGTGAAGATGGAAAAAGTATAATGAAAAATTTGCTTATCCATCCGGAACAACGTTTTCGTCTAACATATCTCTTTGGTCAGTATAAAGTGCCAGATAAGAGGGGTGGGCAGATGGGAAGGATAGATGAAGAAATTCCTGATTCTGCCGAATTGATGAGGGATTTAGATTACTTGTTAAGCCAGATCGGACAATTAGCCGAAGATGCAAAAGAAGCTTTTACACCAAACTCTGAAAATATAGATGAAGCTATTGACCAGTTATATTCAGACTGGATTAGGGAAGATACTGAAATTTTAAACGATCTAGTTGACTACATAATGAAAAAAATTTACTCTCGTTTTGAAGGGATTGGGGGAGGACAAATACAACGAGATACTACAGGTTGGCCGATTAAGTGGACATTTGAGACGCCTGAAAAAAATATGCTCATGGGGTATATGCGGTTGTTCGCTGGAAATGATGGGAGGAGGTTCGGCCAATTACTTGCTCCTGTCGTAAATGGAATTCGTATTGAAGGTCCATTTAAGCCTCGTTGGTGGTGTGAAATGGGTGTTCCACAGATTGTGCTTATTGATGGTGAAGGAATTGGTCATGATTCAAGCATTACAACTAGTCTGCCTATAGAACTAACCAATCGGTTCTCTGAGGTAGATAATATAGTCCTGGTTGACAATGCTTCACAGCCAATGCTAGATATTCCGAAGGTAATAATTAAAGATATAGCTATTAGAGGTCTTTATTCTAAACTATCTGTCGTTTACACACGATTTGAACAAGTAGAAGGTTCTAATTTGTTAGATGATGATGACAGGCGTGATCATGTATTTGCAAGCCAGGACGGAGCTATGGATGCATTACATGAAACTTACAACATAAATATAAGGCTAACTCGTATGTTACGAGAATATCTTAGGAAGCGAACCTTCTTCTTTTCTCAAACAAATGAACTGAAAGCTCCCTCGGTTGAATTACAGGGTGAAGTAATCAATTTCTTGGATGTTTGTATCAAAACTGGGATGAATGATGGAAAGTCGGCAATGTTTTCTTTTCCTCTGTACGACTTTGGGAGGCTTGTTTTAGTAATAACACAGGCAGAATCAGTTTTCATGAATAAGTGGCAAAGTCTGTTGGGTCTTAGGCCATCCCAATACCCGCCACAACATTGGGCGAGAATAAAAGCATTATCTAATCGTCTTGCTTTATGGACAGGGCTAACGAGGTATGGCGATTTAGATCCAGCTAGTGATTTAGCCAGTTGTCTAATACAGGGTATTAATGAATTTATCTCCAGTCCAAAGAAATGGAGTGGTGAAGCTCCTTCAGATGAAGTTCAGCAGGAAATAATTAGTAAGATCTCTGCGCTTATTTCAATAAAACTTAATAAGATTGCGATCAAGCGAATAAAAGACGATAATGTCGGCCTTTGGGTAGCGGCCTTTAACTACCGGGGAAAAGGGTCTACTTATCAACGAGCTAATACTATTCGTAATATTTCTGAAAAAGCAATTCCGATTCCCAAAATTAGTTATGAAACCGCAAGTGCTGACTTACTAGAAGAACTAAGACTGTATATTGAAGAGGCCTTACGGGAAGTTAGGACTGAATTTGGAGGTGGAACGCTAGATGAGGATGAAATAAATTAATACATTAGAAAATTACGGAAAGATCTTAATACTGTTGGCAGGAGCTAGCAATATGAAGGCAAATCATTTTCGCTGTGGAAGAGAATTGATATGGAGGTTCAGGCATATGGATGGTAGTAAATTAAAGAGTCAATTGATAGCTCAGGCTAAGGGCGGAAGTATTAGTGAGTTACTAAATTGGCATAAAGATTACTGCGAATACAACCGAGAGGAAAGAAATCTCGCTGCTATCTTTTATCACTTGCTCTTAATTAATGACAACTTAGCAGAATTTTTATCCATGATTGACTATGATAAGCCAACACTTGTTGACGAAGTAGGAATATATTTTGAGTATTCAAACTTGCGGGATATTTGGTTTAATCTAAATTCAAATGAGATTAAGAGAAGAATTATACTCAGCTTATTAGCTCCTCAGAATCTAAAGGAATTGGAAGAACTCTCAGTTTTAGAATTCAATACTCATTTTGGAGCTGTCCCTACACCATCGACGAACTATATTCAGAATCCAGGCAACTGGAGTATTAAGAAATACAAAAATAATATTACTAATAATGAAGAATTTCTGAAAGCAACGAAATTCAAATGGGCATTCAACGTAAAACCTGATATAGTTATTCATACTACGAAGCGAACTGCAATATGTATCGAGTGTAAGTACCAATCTGGTGAAGGATCTTATCCAACTGACATCGAGGAAATTCAAGAGTTTAGACGTCGTGGGTTAGATCAGGTGCAGCAAACGTCTTTGCAAAAATATATGATGGAAGATTTATTAGGTATTGATACTCAATTTATTTACCTTATCCAAAAATATAATGCTGCATCTAATACACATCAGTCATTATATTGGAAACAAGTATTTGCGAAACTTGATTTATCAGGATGCCCTCAATTTATACGTCAATGTATAGCTAGAATTTGATTTTAAGTGGGTGGATTTGCAAGGTCGCGGATCGCCTCCACCAAAATTTGGAAAAATAATTAAACCCGCGAATTCTTGCGGGTTTTTTGCTATTCTTTTGGTTCAGATAATGATAGGTATCAAATATTTTTATGAACATTTAATAGTAAGCAGTTATCTCAAACTAGAGCTCGAAAGACTTAATGGAACCGAATTATTCGGATCTGACTTTCGTTATTTTGAGATACCTAATTAAAATACTAAAAAGAAAAATCTTTGTTTATAGTATTTCTAGTTGATTGAATAAGAAATACCAAAACATTTTTGCATATTTTGTAAAAATGTTTTAAAGACTATCTTGATAGTCAATTTAAAGAAAATGAAGCAAAAAAATGCAATGAAAGTAAAGTATCTTCATTATAATAGATGATTTTAGGAAGAATGGATTTCCTAAAATGTATGATAAAGTAGTGAATTTTGTTATAATAGATATAAATGAAAGAGTGTTAACCATTCAATTACGTTAGAGCGGGAGGTGTGTGTAGTGGCTATGGATTTACTGAAAGCTAAGGACAATGAGCATCTTGCATTGGCTGAGCTAAAGAAACGTGTAAAAGAGAAAACGGCAGTTGAACAGGTCGTTGTTTTTGGCTCGGTAGCTCGTGGCGAGGCAACAGAAGAGTCTGATCTGGATGTACTAATTCTTACAGAAAAATCAATTTCCTATTTAGAGGAAACTTCTATATTTGATATAGCTTTCTTTGTTAACATGAAGTATGATACCAACATTAGCGTAGTGGTTGTTCCAAAGGAAAAATGGGAATCTCCCGTTTGGTCGTTGCTGCCACTTCATCAGGCAATCGCAAGAGAGGGAATTGCCGTATGACCTTAGAAGGAAATGTGAAAGAATTAGCGCGTTACTGGCTGAGCAAGTCACTCGAGGCAGAAGAAAGTGCAACGTTGTTGTTCGATCATCAGCAATGGTCAGCTTGTATCAGTAGGCTATACTATGCTTCGTTTTACGCTATGAGTGCACTTCTTGCGTTGCGTCAGTTAAGCTATGGAAAGCATTCCGCTGTTAGGGCTAGCTTGCATAGAGATTTTGTAAAAACGGGCGCATTGCCTGTAGAGGTGGGTATGGTGTATAATCGACTGTTTGAATGGAGACAAAAGGCCGATTACGAAGCTTTTCTGGAAATGAATGAGCAAATGGCTGAAGATCTTTTAACACAAGCCAGGGATTTGCTTGAAGTGTTGCGTAAACACGCAGAGGCTGAGATTGGCTGATTTAGATTGATGAAACCATCAACTCGTTTTACAAATTGTGGTAGAGAAGATAGGATTTGTCTGGTTACGAATCGCTTCTACCAACTAAATTCCGAAAATAAATTGAACCCGCGAATTTCGCGGGTTTTTTGCTCGCACTCGCTTTGTTACTTCATTTTATATCTTTCTAACCGCTGAGAAAGTGTTCCGGTATGTATTTCAAACAAATGATTGTCGAAGTCATAAAAATATAATGACCTTCCTTCACCTTCTACGCGTGGCCGGGGTGGTTTAAAATCTACACCCAGTCGTTGAATGCGTGATTTATATGTTTCAAAATCTGCTTCTGATATTTTAAATGCGATGTGGTTGTATGTACGAGTAGGGAGGGACTCTCCTTCCATAATTGCGATCCATTGCTCGCCAATCATGAAGAATTTCTCTCTCGATATCGAGAATGTATTATCTTCGCTAGAGTAAACTTCTTCTGCTTCAAATATTTGTTTGAAAAATTTAGTTGCAAGTTCAAGGTCTCTAACAATAAAAGTAACGTGACTGATGCCTTCTATCATATTATCTCCTCCTATGCATTCGTTATTTTACCATCTTTCTGTAAGATCGGTATCAGCTCCTCCATTCTGTTAATGGTGCGTCATGCGAAGTGTAAGAACCTCGTTCTATTGCATAGCTATCCTATAGACAGCGCTCCCAGTCCAATGACCATCGCGCTTGCGCCGATGACACGAATCTTTATATTTCCTTCTGATAGCAGTCTGGCTCCCATTAAAGTGCCTATTAGAATGCTGATTTCTCTCGCTGGTGCGATATAACTTACAGGACTGAATACCATAGCAGTTAAAACCAAAATATACGCTAATGGGCATAAAATAGCCACACTAATAGCTTCCAATTTGTGACTGACCCATTGGTCTTTTACTTTATCCCAATTTTTAAACGCATATGGAGTTAAGAGAAATACTCGTCCTAAGTTTGCCGACCAATCAAGAAGTAAAGGTGGTATCAGGAAGGTGCTGACTGCCAATTTATCTGAGAGCGTATAGCCAGCAATCATAGTGCCGCAGAGAATAGCAAATATCATTGGTTTGCGGGAGGTAGATTCCGCCAGCTTAAAGGGATTCCCTGTGATTATAACAATCCCTAATCCAATCAATACCGTTCCGAAAAGCGCTGCTGCGGAAGGATGTTCACCTATAACTACAATGGCTGCAATAGTCGAAAGCATAGGGCCCGTACCGCGAGCGAGAGGATAAATGACCGAAAGATCACCAATCCGATAGCCTTTGTCCAGCAGGATATAATATAAAGAGTGCAATATGGCGCTGCCTAGCATAAACCCTAATTGAGGCCATCCTATAATCGGCTTTTGTGCGACGATTATCCATAAAGCTAACGGGAAATAAAGCAAAGTGGAAAGAGCAGCGAATAGCCAAATAAAGGCTGTACCACCACATGCTTTTTTGGCTAAATAATTCCAGGTAGCATGACCGAAGGCAGCAGTCAGGATAAGAACAATAGCCGATCCTGTCATATAATCCCTCCACTGAAAATAATCATTTGACGATTAGCTTTATTAATGATAATTGTACATATATAGAATAATGCTGTAATTTTTTAGTATTTTGTAATATATATTAATTATTTCTATATATTAAGAAGTGATTTTATGTACTTTCCCGGGATTGAGGCATTTAAAAATCAGCCTGACTGCAAAAGGTAACTCAAATCTTACAGGCCAGTGACTCATCGTTAAGTCTAGCAATTAGTACTGCTGAAAGTATAAGTTATTTTGTCATGCCTCCTTTATATTGCATGTTAAATAACTGATTGAGCTTACTTTCAGGCTCTTCACCATTCTCTACATGTTTTATATTATTTACAAAGAAATCATATCTTTTTTTATGGAATTTGAGACCGTCAGGCATGCCTGCCGTATGGGGAGTAAGTATCACATTACCCAGACTCCGGAGCTCACTGTCAGTTGGAAGCGGTTCAGATTCAAACACATCCAGGCATGCACCTGAAATATCCCCGTTTTTTAATGCATCGATCAAGTCTCTTTCATTTACAATCCCGCCGCGGGCAGTATTGATAAAAAGTGTGGTATTCTTCATTTTCTTGAATACCGCTTTGTTAATCAGCTGTTTGGTTTGCTGATTCAGGGGTATATGTACACTTACTATGTCCGATGCGCTTACAAGATTATCGAAATCCGTCATTTTCACGAAACCGTCAGATTGTACAACGGCATTTCTAGCATAAGCCAGCACATTCATATCAAAAACCCTGCAAAACTCAGCTACTTTTTTACCGATGGCGCCCAAGCCGATAATTCCAATCGTTTTGCCCTTTAATTCACTTCCTACATAATCCAAATGATTTGCATCTGTCCTGTTTTTCATGAAAGCATCAAGAAACGGTATATTTTTATAATAAGATAATAGCAGTGCCATTACGTGCTCGGCCACCGCCTGTGCATTCACTCCTGCAGCATTGGCCGCCCAAATGCCGAGCTGCGTGCAGGTATCGATATCTACATTATCAAATCCTGCACCCGTCTGTACCAATTTTAATTTTTTTGCCATTGAAAGCAAGCTGCGGTCTACTTTAATATGTTCAGGTATGATTACCTGGCAATCTTCAATATGATGCAGCATTTCTTTTCCGGGCGGGACAATTACAATGTCCCAGTCTTCCGGAAAATGCCTTGCAATATTTGATTTTGAGGTCTCGGTAAAATAGCCGACTATGAGAATCTTCATTGCTAAACCACCTTTCATGCTTTATACTATGCGTCGAAGAAAACCCGTTTGATGTTTGCAATTACAAGCCCGGCATTTTCTCCGCCATATACTGTGAGAGGAATCTCAGAATATAATATACAGAGTCCTCCCTTCAGTGAAAAAACCTTTGACCATCGTCTCTATTAATGATAATTTTAAACATAAAGAATGATGTTGTAAAACTCAAATATTTTGTGAACTATATTAATTATTTCTATATATTGAGAGGTGTTCTATGTATTTTCCTGGGATTGAGGCGTTTTTAGCTATCGTACGGACCGAGAGTATAAGTAAAGCGGCGGAATTGTTGCATTTGTCGCAAGCTACTGTAAGCTATCGGTTAAAGACATTGGAGCAGGAAATGGGTGGCCTTTTGGTTGAGCGAAGAAAAGGAGCAGCCAAAATCCGTCTGACACCAAAAGGGGAGAACTTTTTTAGCATTGCGGAAAGATGGGATGCACTCTGGAGGGAAACACAAATCTTACAGGTCAGCGGTTCTCAGTTAAGTCTGGCAATTAGCGCTGCCGAAAGTATAAGTCACTTTGTTTTGCCTCCTGTATATAGAATGCTAAATCAGCATACCCCGCCGATTCGATTGCAAATTCGTACTCAACATACGCAGGAAGCATTTGATAGTATTGAGCGACGCGAGATGGATGTGGCGTTTGTGGTGCGAGAGATAGCGTCGCCTAGTGTCACGGTTAAACCGTTTTTTGCAGAAGAAATGGTGCTGTTGCGTCTGGCTGTGCTGGGGCGGCAAGCTGGAGATACTGTTGAAATGGGAGAATTGGCGGCGCAGCACGAAGTCTTCATAAATTGGAACAGAGAGTTTCAATTTAGGCATGACCAGTGGTTCGATCCTCTTTGCCCATCCCGTGTTCATCTGGACACGGCGGGACTCATCGCTACTTTTTTGAAGGACACAAGACAATGGACTATAGTTCCGGCCTCTATTGGCGCATATATGATGCGGATGGGAGATTTTGTTCTTCAGAAATTATCGGCAACGGTGCCTCCAAGGATATGCTATAAGGTAACTCACAAGTTTCCCAACCAGGCTTTACACGATACCCTTCGTATTCTTGATGACTATCTGCAAGATATATTTGGAATACAATGATCTGACCAGTCGAGATAATAGCGGCAATTGATTCTGGGCCTGCAAACTGCAGTTGTAGGAATGGAGAATGCTGCCATGTTGATAAAAGATGGGCAACGAATCCAGGTTAATGGAACGGAAGGCTATGTACAAATCCTATAATTTTTAATAAAAACATTAATCGTTGTGGATGGATTCGCAAGACTTTGTGAGAAACGCATAAAACAAATAAATAGTAGTATAAATGAGTAACAAAACGATTCTATTGACGGGTATTTTTTATTTTGTTATACTAAACAAAATAAGGGTCAGTAGAATTTTCTTGGTAGCCGTCAATGAAGACTGGGACATCATGTATGTTATACGTGATTTCCCAGTCTTTTTGGTTTTGTATCGCCTTTAGATAAAAAAGAATGTATTTTAAACCGTAAGGAGGATGCCAGTTATGATCAGTTGCCGAGAAATTATCAATCTCCCTTCCCTGAGTAAGCTTAGTCTTGTGGCGGGAAAGTCTGGTCTGGATCGCGTGGTGCGTTGGGTGCATTTTATCGACTTGCCTGACGTCATCCCTTGGGTGCAGGGCGGAGAACTTTTAATTATCACTGGTATCGGTTTGAACGGTGATATCGATAAACTGCAAGACATTGTTCGAGGAAGTATAAAAAAGAAATTGGCTGGGCTAATTATTAATATCGGTCCCTATATTAAAGAAGTTCCTGCTGAGGTTATCAGTTTGGCAGATCAAGCCGGCTTTGCTATTTTTGAACTCCCTTGGGAAGTAAAAATCATCGAGGTTACCAGAGAGATATGCAGTCATATTGTTATGAAGCACACAGAGGAACGATCAATAAAGGATTTTTTAGAGCAACTGCTGCTCTTTCCCTTAGCAGACCCTGAAGTGCTCATTCAACGGGCGGCTTATTATGGCTATGATTTAGCAAAACCTCATCAGGTAGCCATTATAAGCCCCACCCATTTAGCTGAATTTTTGCGGGCACAAAAGGTAAAAGATGAAAAAGATCTGGTTGCTTTTAAAGTGCGTTTTGAACATATTGTTAGCGACGCTTTAAACGTACATGGCAAAAAAGTTTTGCAGATGTTGTGGGCCGATGATGTTATTTTACTGATGCCTTATGAAAGTGAGAGCGAGAAAAATAATGACATTTTGCGGAATATCTTAGAAAAAATTGCTGAAAAAATGTCAGGATTGGTGGCTACAGCAGCCTTAGGCGGCAGATTTGAAAGCTTGCAAGATGCTAGAAAAAGTTATCTTCAGGCAATTAAAGTATTGCGTTTCACTAAGTTACAGGCAACTTCCAGTCCTATATATGCCTATGAACAACTAGGTATCTATAAGCTGCTATTTGAGATTGAGCCAGATAAGCTTGCCGTGTATTACCAGGAAGTCATTGAGCCGCTTAATCAATATGATAGGAAAAATCACATGGATCTGGTTCATAGCTTATTCGTCTATTTAGAGGAAAACTGTAATGCGGCGAAAACTGCCAAGCGTCTCTTTGTCCATCGTAATACCCTGGATTATCGCCTGAAAAAGATTGAGAAGATCACCGGCAGAAGCTTAGACAATCCCTATGAGCGTCTGACTCTACAGTTAGGGGTTATTGTAGGGCAGCAATTGGCCAGTGAGAGTTTTTCCATCGACGATTAATATTCCTATCAATTAAGTCCATTACTGGGAATATAAGACTTTTTATATTGTTTTATTGTGTGATTTGTATATGCATTTGATGTTTACGTTGTTAGATATGCCTATAGACACCATATATCAGCTCTGCTATAATGAATTCATAGTTGATTATGAAAAAAATAGATTGAGCAACGGAGCTAAATGGATAAGATAGATATATCTTATGTCATTTAGCATTTTTTATTTTCATATAGGACAAATTCAAGATGGCTTTGGCATTGCAAAAACGGAAACCATTAAGACGTAAACAGACTTCTGTTACTAGCGGAATTGCGATTTCTACACCCATTTTACTAAAAAGGTAAGTGGGGGCAGCGATTACCAACGTGAGAGGGAACGTCTAATGTATTATTCCGTTATAAGGATCGATTACGAAAGTATGAAAAGCAAAGACGCTGATGAAGCTTCTTTGCTTTGTTTTTAAAAGCATGGTGTTTGAAACAACTAAAGATATTAGGAGGAGGATACTATGTTTCGCCTTGTTAATTTAGAAAAGAAATTTGGTAATTTAGAGGTTTTAAAAAGTATTAGTATGTTTATTGATTATGGAGAGGTGGTATGTATTATCGGTCCATCCGGTTCCGGAAAAAGTACTTTTCTTCGCTGTTTAAATCTTCTTGAAATACCGACAAGCGGGAGGATATATTATTCGGGAACGATTCTTGATCCTGATCTGGACAGCAAAAAACTCAGACGGGAGGTTGGAATGGTATTTCAAAAGTTTAACCTGTTCCCAATGTTTAATGTATTGAAAAATATAACCTATGCACCGATGCATATCAATAAAATGAAAGAGGAAGATGCAAAAGAATTGGCTATGGATTTGTTGGCAAAGGTTGGGCTGGCCGATAAAGCAAACGAGTACCCTTCGAAACTTTCTGGTGGACAGCAGCAGCGTGTGGCTATTGCCCGGGCTTTAGCCATGAAACCCAAGATGCTGCTATTTGACGAACCGACTTCAGCACTTGATCCGGAACTGGTAGGAGATGTTTTGGAAGTTATGAAACAATTGGCTACCGAGGGAATGACGATGGCTGTAGTAACACATGAGATGGGATTTGCAAGAGAAGTAGCAGATCGTGTTATCTTCATGGATAAAGGCTATATTGTAGAAGAAGGCACACCAGAAAAGATTTTCAGTAATCCGGAAAATCAAAGAACTAAAGAATTTCTGGCAAGAGTCATATAAGGAGGGAAAACATGACACTACATTTTGCTAAAGCAGCGGAACTTTTAATTCCTTCTCTCTTTCATGGATTTGGTGTTGTTATTCAGGCCACTGTTTTGGGGTTTCTGCTTGCAACTGTCTTGGGAATGATTATTGCGATAGGTAGGCTCTCTACTATTAAAATAGTCAAAGGAATTTTATATCTTTATTTGGAACTGATTCGAGGAACACCGTTACTGGTACAGCTCGTATATATCTATTATGTAGTTCCCTTGCTCTTGAATTTGATCGCAAGTATGTTTGGTTTTAAAACAAATATTCAAATAGCATCGGTGACTGCAGGTATATTGGGATTAGGTATTAATTATGGCTGTTATATGTCTGAAGTGGTCAGAGCAGCGATACTTTCCATTGACAAGGGGCAGACAGAAGCAGCTTTAGTCCTGGGGTTTGGAAAATATGAGGCATTATTTCGTATTGTTATGCCTCAGGCATTACGCAGTATTATACCATCCCTTGGAAATTATCTCGTTATGATGGTTAAAGATACATCTCTGCTAGCGTATGTTGCGGTAAATGAATTGCTGCTCAGGACGCAAAATTTTGCATCTCAAACTTTTTTGACGATTGAATCGTATACCTTTTTGGCGATAGCATATTTAATCATCAGTATCCCGCTATCTTATTTTGTTAAATTTATCGAATACAGATTAAAAGATAAATAGAAATTTAAGAAAGGGTGATTATTACCAAGAAGAATAGTAAAAAGTTTATGCTGAAGAGTGAATGGTTTTTATAAGAATAATATTAATAAATAAGAGAGGATGATAAGTTATGAGAAGAATGTACAAAAAATTTACGCTGTTAGCAGTTATTGTTTTTTTAGTATCAATGGTATTGACGGGATGTGGTTCTTCAACGTCGGCAGATAAATCAGATGCGGTAAAAAAAGATCCTAATGCCAGTGCAACGTTAAATAAATTAAGAGAAAAGGGAGTTTTAACAGTAGGTTCATCAAATGATGCTCCCTTTGCATATCTTGATGCAAGTACTAAAGAGTTTTCAGGTGTCGATGCCGTGATTATAAAGGAAATTGCCAAACGGCTAGGCATCAATAAGGTGGAAATGAAGCAGATACCATTTGAAAACCTTTTAATTGAATTGAATAAAAGTACGATTGATATGGTAACCGATGCAATGTATATTAAACCGGCACGACTAGAGCAAGCTCTATTTACCGATGTTTGGTACAAAGAGGGAGAAGCAGTTGTTGTTAAAAAGGATTCTAGTATTAAAGCGAAGGAAGATTTAAAAGATAAAGTAGTCGGTGGGCAGAAAGGAACAGCTTTTCTTGAAGTAGCAGAAAAATGGGTTGCTGAAGGGAAAGCAAAAGAAATAAAAATATTCAGCAATCAGGCTGAACTTATGATGGCTGTTAATACAGGGAAAATTGATGCATGTGTAACAGATGGTATCGTGGCTGGATATACACTCAAGCAGGATTCAAGTTTGGATTTAAGAATCTTAAGTCCATATGACGCAGAAGCTGCAGGCAAAATTGGAGCTGCTTTGCGCTTTGAAGATAAGGAGTTCAATGCAGAAGTTAACAAAACGTTAAATGATATGAAGAAAGATGGAACGTTAATGAAAATTCTACAGGAATTCGGTTTGAATCAAGATTATTTTGTATCGGTTGAAGATGGAAAAACAACGAATACGAAGTGATCATTATAAAATCGATAGGATATGAAGATAATGTTCGTTCTACACCGCAGGAGGAAACTTTTATAAGTTTCCTCCTGTTACGCACTGGGACTAAATCGTCCAGCTGTACCACTTATAATGCTTCATTGTACCAGCGCTGCGCGTTTTTTCTAGTCTTTTGGGAAGGAAAGATCGGCTTTGTAATAATATTAGAAAGGAATGAAGTTATGGAAAAGCTGAAAACTGAAAAGTCAAAAGCATTATTTGAGGAAACTAAAATGTATTTGGTGGATGGTGTTGCTAGTTCCTTTCATAAAGCAGCTGATGAGGAGTATCCTATTTGTCTGGAAAAAGGCAAAGGATCAAAAGTGTATGATGTAGATGGTAATGAATATATTGATTATATCGGAGCATTTGGACCAATGATTTTGGGATTTTGTCCAGATGCAGTAAACCAAGCAGTTATCAAACAGCTTGATAAAGGTTCGCATTTATCTGCTGTGACAGTTGACTTGTGTAATTTATCAAAAAAGCTCACCGAAATTATTCCTTGTGCAGAAAAAGTATCTTATCAGAATTCAGGAACAGAAGCCAATATGCATGCATTTCGACTGGCAAGAGCATATACCGGCAAGAAAAAAATAATTAAATTTGAAGGACAATATCATGGTTGGTCGGATGAGGAGAAAGTAAGTATTGATGCAAATTTTGTAAGTGAACTTGGAGTAAGAGAGCATCCTAATAGACTTTTTCATTCCAAAGGGCAAAGGCATGAGACTGCTGATGATATCATCATTCTTCCTTGGAATGATTTAGAACTTTTAGAATGTGTTATGCAGAAATACTCTTCGGAAATTGCTGCCGTTATAACTGAACCTATTATGTGTGATTCCGGGCCTATATTGCCAAAACCTGGTTATTTGGCGGGAATGAGAGCATTATCGATTCGATATAATATTGTGTTGATTTTTGATGAAGTAATCACTGGTTTTCGAGTAGCTCTTGGCGGGGCACAACAATATTATAATGTTACACCGGATCTTGCTGTATTTGCCAAGGCAATCGCTGCAGGATATCCTTTTGCTGCCATTGCGGGAAAAAAAGAAATTATGGAATCGGGAGTACAAGCATCTGGTACATTTAATGCAAATCCAATTGCGGTAGCAGCCTCATTAGCGACAATAGAGACCCTGGAAAAGGGCGAGATTTATAAACAATTTGAGTTATTAGGGAATCTGTTAACAAAAGGAATAATCGAATTAGGACAAATATATAATATTACATTATTCTGCCATTCAGTTAGATCAATCTGTATGATTGTATTTGGAATGAGTGAACCAGCAGAAGATTTCAGGGATTATATTGAAAAGGCTGATAGTAATGGTTATAAGCTTTTTGTAAAAAAGGCGCAAGAATATGGAATTCGATTTACATCTAAAAGAGGAAGAATTTATCTTTCATCGCAGCACACAGAGGAAGATATTATGAAGACCCTGGAAGTGATTAAACTAATTTTCTCTGAAATAAAAGGAGACATGTAAATGGAACTATTTTCACTACAGAAAAAAGTCGCCGTAGTAATAGGTGGAAGTAAAGGACTTGGAAAAGGTATTGCAATCGGCCTGGCTCAAGCAGGGGCAACAGTGGTATTAGGCAGTAGAAATCAAATAGAACTAGATCAGGCAGCTGCAGATATAAGGAGTAAAGTGAATGCAGATGTTATTGGTATTTCTGTAGATATAACGTCGATAGAAGCAATACAGCAATTTGTGAATGAAGTAGTAAAACTGAAAGGCAGCATAGATATTTTAGTGAATAGTGCCGGAATCAATATTAGGAAAAAAGCTTTAGATTTTACAGAAAATGATTGGGATAACGTTATGGATATCCAATTAAAGTATGTTTTTTTTATGAATCAAGTAGTAGGTAAGTATATGATTGATGAAAAAATCAAAGGAAAGATTATAAATATTGCATCATTAACCAGTGTTTTAGGATTTAAAGGCATGGTAGCTTATTGCTCAGCCAAAGCTGGTATTATACAAATGACAAAAGCATTAGCAAATGAATGGGCTGAATATGGAATTAATGTCAATGCAATTGGACCAGGCTATTATGAAACGGATATGACGAAACAACTATTTAGTGACAAAAAAAAGGTGGAATCAATGATTGAAAATATACCCCTAAAACGTATAGGACTGCCGAAGGATTTAACAGGAACTGCTATATTATTGGCATCAGATGCATCTGCATACATCACCGGTCAGGTAATATATGTAGATGGTGGTTGGCTAATAGAATGAAAGGAGGTATTAATGATTTTGGCAGCTGTATTTGTAAGGAGATTTATGCAATATTTATACTATAGGAGTTGACATCAAAATAATTCCTATGATATATTATCAAAAATGGAAGCGTATGATATCAAATAATACAATTATCCATGTCGCCTTGAACTGACATTTTTTAATGTATGTTAATTGGTATTTTCAATCCTCCAAAATGATGTATTATAAACAATAAGGCTTGTACAGTCAATATGTTAGAAGCTAAGAAAGGTAGGACAGCCGGTATGGAACAACAATCCTTCAGTCACACAAAACAACTGGTTTATGCAGCATTGGGCATTGCCCTCGTTTTTATTTGTACGGCATTTGTAAATGTTCGTCTTCCCATTGCCGCCAATGGCGGATTAATTCATTTGGGGAATGTGCCTCTCTTTATTATTGCCATTCTTTACGGACGCCGCTTTGGCGCTTTGGCGGGTGGAATCGGCATGGCTCTTTTTGATGTGGTGGGCGGCTGGTTTTTATGGGCTCCCTTTACGCTGGTCATTGTTGGTCTCATGGGGTATACGGTCGGCGCTATCTGCGAGAAGCGCCGGAACCTGACGGCTTATGTCCTGGCCTTGGCGGCGGCTTGTCTCATTAAGGTGGTTGGTTATTATGGTGCCGAAGGGATTATTTACGGCAATTGGCTGGTACCGATGGCATCGATTCCCGGTAATCTCGTTCAGATTGGCTTGGCGTCAGTTGTCGTTTTGCCTATCGTGGCGAAGTTGAGAAAGCATGTGCCTGTTTATTCCTGGGCAGGAAGCCGCAAATGACCCTATAGGGTAGTTGGCTAATGAATCATTAATGCGAATCATAAGGATAGCCTGTGGGAGAGAAACCTCCTACAGGTTATTTTATTGCTCAAACAGGGTCTTAAGATGAATTTTTCAGGGAAAATTTGAACGCATTTTGCAGAATAGTCAAATATTTTTCAAGGAATTTATCCTGATATAGCGAATGTAAACAGTTAAGTTAATTTTTCCCCGTATTTTAAACGATAAAACAAAAGTGCAATGACACTAGGTGCAATTTTAAAAGATATGGCTGGATAAAACAGGAGGCGTGGCAAATGACGGAAAAATATTATCTTAGTTTTGATGCAGGAACGCAAAGTGTGAAAGTGGCGGTATACAATGAAAAAATGGAATGCGTAACGAAAGTATCCAATCAGACGACGTTGACCTATCCCCATCCGGGCTGGGTTGAAATGGACGCGGATGAATATTTTTCATTGACCAAGCTAGGCATAAAACAGTGCATGGTGCAGCTAAAAGAGCAGGGTATTGATCCTGGGTTGATCAAGGCCATTATGGGCGATGGAATTATTTGTGGGATTGTCGGTATCGATGAGAACGGCAAGGCAATCACACCCTACATCAATTATTTGGATTCACGAACGCAGGGTGATGCGGCAGCACTGAAAGAACTTGATCTTGACATCTGGGGCAAAGAGACGGGGAATGCTGAGCCACTCTGCATGTTTCCGGCCATGCATGCCCGCTGGCTGTTGGCCAATAATAAAGAATTTCAGGCTAGGGGCAAGAAATTTGTCCACAATACACCCTATATCCTGCTTAATCTCGCTGGCTTGAAGAGCAGCGATGCCTTTATTGACTGGGGGGCAATGTCGGGTTGGGGATTAGGTTACAAAGTATATGAAAAAGAATGGTCCGATGAACAGTTAACTATATTGGGAATCGATAAAAGCTATATGCCGAAGATCGTAAAACCGTGGGATATCATCGGTACTTTATCGGCTGAAGCAGCGGCACAAACGGGCTGTCCAGCGGGGATCCCTATCTGTGCCGGAGCCGGTGATACTATGCAGTCTATGCTGGGCAGCGGGGTCTTTGAAGCCAATAAAGCCGTAGATGTTGCCGGTACCTGTGCGATGTTCTGTGTCTCGACCACAGGGATCATTCCAGAACTAAGCCGTAAAGGCAGCGGCTTGATCTTTAATAGCGGCACATTGGAAAATACATATTTTTATTGGGGCTTTGTCCGAACTGGCGGGTTGGCACTGCGCTGGTTCAAGGACAGTATCTGCCAGCAAAACGATGATGACAGTTATTACGAAACGTTGAGCCAAGGTGCTGCCAAAGTCGCCCCGGGCTGCAATGATGTGCTCTTTTTGCCCTACTTGACGGGCGGCTATGACGAATATTCCAATGTAAAAGGCTGTTTCCTGAACATGACCCTGGACACAGACCAATTTGTCTTATGGCGGGCCGTGCTCGAGGCCATTGCCTATGACTACAGGGAAATCACCGACACCTACCGACAGGCCGGCATCAAGATCAACAGAATCACCATTACCGAAGGCGGCAGTCGCGATGCGCTTTGGAATCAGATCAAAGCCGATGTCATAAACAGCGAGGCGATTACCCTGGAGATTTCCGGCGGCGCAGTGCTGACAAATTCCATCATCGCGGCCTATGCAGCGGGTGCAGATGAAGACTTGAAAGAGCTGCTCAGCAGTAATTTGAAAATAACCCATACATATAGCCCCGACAGCAAAAATTCCGGGATCTACAAGCAGCAGTCCCAGAAGCAAAAAGATTTATTGAATAAATTAGGTCACTAAGTCATTAGCAAAGACTGAAAAAAAACAAGCCTTAGCAGGTAACTGCGGGCTTGTTTTTGATGGTAAGGCGACAAAACGCAATCTTAGAAAGACTGCAATTGATTTTTCCAGTACTGTAAATCAGCAGCGCTCAGCGGAAGTTCAATAGCGGAATTACTGCCCAAATATGTAAAGGAAACTTTTACAGCAGCAGCCTGGGATATTTCTTTCAGGACTTGCGGAGGGAAGGTAACAAATAGAGTATTGGTATGCTTAAAGCATCTTTCTGTGGAAAAATCTTTGGGCGAATAAGTCGGCGGCTGGGCGGATATCTCAATACTATCGATTTTATATGCTTTATCATCGACATCAATGATGAAAAACTTTTCCAGTGGTCCAGAATCATATCGGAAATCGACTATAGATAAGGTTGCACCTGTAACAGTATTTGTTTGAGAATCAGCTACGCCGCGAAAATCAATATTACAGTAGGCTGATAAGTTGTTCACAATACGATTATCGTAGGAATAAGCCATATAGCTGCAATAAAAGGCAATGGCGACTATAACGAAAACTAGGATGGTTGTCTTTTTACGCACAATAACTCCTTAAAAATGTGTTGTATTTATGAGTTAATGTTACAGGAGATTAGCTTTTTTGTCTATATAAGTCGAATTAAGTTAGGATAAATTTCATTGTAGAGACGTTGATTTGTTTTCCTTTATGTGATTTTGCTCACAGTCAATCGCTATAGTTTTCGATACAATAACATCAGAAGATTTAAATAGCGTTTCACAATATAAGGGGGATAAATATATGTCGATGTTTTGTTATCAATGTCAGGAAACAGCCAAAGGTACTGGCTGCACCATGCGCGGTGTTTGTGGAAAAACGGCTGATGTATCTAATCTCCAGGACCTGCTCATGTACACACTAAAAGGGATTTCGGTCTATGCACTCGAGGCTCGTAAGGCTAAAATTGCGACACCGGAAGCCGATAAGTTTATAATGGAGGGCTTGTTTGCCACCATTACCAATGCTAACTTTGATAAAGAGTACTTTGTTGTGCTCATTAAACAAGCACTGATCGTGAGAGATAACGTGAAAGCTGCTTTAGTAAAAGCTGGTATAAAGGTAGAAGCTGCAAATGACAGTACGAAATCCATCTGGCGGAAATTGACTGGCTGGTTCACAGCTGATGGGGCAGCAGAAGCTTCTCATGACAGCACTCTGTGGTTTGCTGATAATGCTCCGGAATTTGAAAAAAAGGCTGCCACAGTCGGCATTTTGGCGACCGAAAACGAAGATGTCCGTTCATTACGCGAGCTGCTTACCTATGGAATAAAAGGAATGGCTGCCTATGCTGAGCATGCCTATACATTAGGCTACATGGAGGATGCTATTTTTGCCTTTATGCAAAAAGCACTAGTCGCCACTACTAACGATAAGCTGAGTGCTGATGAATTGGTTGCTTTAGTGATGGAATGCGGCAAATATGGTGTTGATGTTATGGCCTTATTGGATAAAGCCAATACCAGTACCTATGGCAACCCGGAGATTACCAAAGTCAATATTGGTGTGAGAAACAATCCTGGTATCCTCATCAGCGGCCATGATTTAAAAGATCTGGAAGAATTATTGGAACAAACCCAAGGGACGGGCGTTGATGTATACACCCACGGCGAGATGCTGCCGGCGCATTACTATCCAGCCTTTAAGAAATATACCAATTTTGCTGGTAACTACGGCAATGCCTGGTGGTTGCAGGATAAAGAATTTGAAACCTTTAACGGACCCATCCTGATGACTACGAACTGTTTGGTACCGCCGAAAGCCAGTTATAAAGACCGCGTGTATGTGACGGGTGTAGTCGGTTTTGAAGGGCTGAAAGAAATCGGTGAGCGGAAAAATGGCAAACCGAAGGACTTTACGGCTCTTATCGCTCACGCTAAGAAATGCCCACCGCCCAAGGAGCTGGAACAAGGGGAGATCATCGGCGGTTTCGCTCACAACCAGGTATTAGCTCTGGCTGATAAGGTTGTGGATGCAGTGAAAAGCGGCGCCATCAAACGTTTCTTTGTTATGGCTGGCTGCGATGGCCGCATGAAGAGCAGAGATTACTATGCTGAATTTGCTGAAGCATTGCCTAAAGACACTGTCATACTGACAGCGGGTTGTGCCAAATACCGCTACAACAAGCTTTCGCTGGGTGACATCGGCGGCATTCCCCGCGTACTGGATGCTGGTCAATGCAATGACTCCTACTCCCTAGCAGTTATAGCCCTGAAACTTAAAGAAGTTTTTGGCCTGGATGATGTTAATAAATTGCCGATATCGTACAATATCGCCTGGTATGAGCAAAAGGCCGTTATCGTACTCCTGGCGCTGTTATATCTTGGTGTGAAAAATATTCATCTCGGACCGACGCTGCCAGGCTTCCTTTCACCGAATGTAGTCAAGGTGCTTGTAGAGCAATTTGGCATCGGCGGGATCAGCAATCCCGAAGATGATATCAAAATGTTCATGGCCTAAGCAACTGCAGCATTTCATTTAGCAATTTACTGAAGTTTCGAGATATTTATAAGTATATTAGTATTCGCCTAGACTTTAAGTCTAGGCGAATACTTGGTTCTAGCCTCCAACGTTTCAATTGGTTTTAACTTTCGCTTTTTTTCTTAGTTACAGATTCTTTAACAGCGGCTTCAATTTGATTAATAATCTCTTCTGTACTGGGTTCCGAATCAAAATAACCATAATACTCAGCCTGCTTCATTGAGATTTCTCCGACAACTCTATTTTTATCAGGTATGCCGGGAGTTGCTTTTAAATCTCTGTTTTCAGCCATTATAACATCTCCTTTATAATATAGGATGCCAAAAGTGAATGAAAAATTACATACCACGGTTATAAATTGCCTATAATTAGTACTTTGCCTGTAAGAAAAAAGTGTTAATCAAAAAAAATATGACCAACTCCTGCAAAAGCAGCTAGTCTTGCAGGAGTTGGTATTTTTATGGTAAATAGAGTAATACTATTGGGAGTTTTTATTCAAAGAAGCCGAAACCAATTTTATCATACAATGGAAGGGATAAAGTGAGGCGTCAATGTGGATAATAAAGGAAATCAATATAGTAACGAGGTGATGTAAATGAAAAAATATATCTTGGGTTTTATACTTATTTGCGTCATAGCTGCTATAGGTTTTTTAGCTGTGCCGAAATTGATGCATATCGGTTATGGTACTGATGTGGGGCAGATCATGCATGTGGTTGCGGCAGATATGAAGCATGAGCATACGATTTCGTGGAAGACGGCAAAGTTTGGTGAGCCAGGAAATTTGGAGATACGACCCAAGCAGTCGGAAAATATCATAAAAGTCAACGCAGAGGCAGTGGAGTTGCCTGCATATAATGGGGGAAAACACTTTGGGATTTATACAGCACATATTACCAATCTTACGGCTGGAACTGAGTATGAATATCGTATTTCCGTTGGCAAACGGCAATCTGCATGGATGGAATTCAAGACCGAGCCAGAGTCAACATCATTTAAGGCACTTATTTTTGGTGATTCACAGTCATTAGATTATAAAGATTGGGCGAAAACAGCTCAGACAGCATGGGAAAAAAATGGGGATGCGGCGTTTTTTGTTAATATGGGTGATCTCGTTGATAATGGGCAGGACGAATGGCAGTGGAATGCCTGGTTTAATGGAGGAGCAAAGCTTTTCGCAGCAATACCTGTAGTTCCGGTCATGGGGAATCACGAGACATATAGTCTCGATTGGAAGATGGCAAAACCCGATTACTATCTTTCGCTTTTTGCCCTGCCGGCAAATGGTCTGGCAGGCCTGGAACGATTCGCTTATTCCTATGACTATGGCGATGTACATTTTATCGTACTCAATACTCAATTAAATGAGTTACAGGAATGGTATCCTGATTTACTAGAGCAGCAACAGAGATGGCTTGCAAAAGATCTTTCCAAAACACAGAAAAAGTGGAAGGTAGTTCTTATGCATCGTGGTATCTGGACACATCCTTTCAATGGACCGCTTGATGTGATTGGTCAAACCTTTGTGCCAGTGTTTGATCAATATCATGTTGATCTTGTATTTACCGGGCATGTCCATTCCTACGCGCGTACCAAGGCACTGAAAAATGGCAATCCCGATCCTGACGGGACTATCTATATTTCGACAGGACGCAGCGGCGACAGGGTATGGGATAAATCTCCGCAAAAACCGATGGATGAGCTTTATTATAATCCACTTGATATGCCGAATTACCTTGTATTTGAAGCCTCACATGATGCTCTTAAAGTAACTGCTTTTAAGCAAAACGGTGAGATTATTGATCAAACAGAACTAAAAAAATAGCAATACTTCAAATGCCCCCGTTTGTAAGCATATTAATGAAATTACAAATGGAGGCATTTTGCCATATCTTTATATTGAATTATTATATCTATTAGCCTGGTGTTACTTGCATGCAAAGCAGTAAAAAATACTGTACGACTCTACTGCAGCCCATTGGTAGAATTACCATGAAAATATTTGACATATGAATCTTGAACCCAATGTATCAGTGATTTTTCATAATCATTTTGATTTTTTCCGCTATACATGTCTATTGTTAGTTGGCGGTCTTTTGACCAGTAGTAAACTGTTTCTCCCACACACCCAATGGCATAACCACGATTTTCAGGAATAGTAGTTATATTTCTGCCTGAAAACTCCGGTGGTGAAGGAATTCCTAATATTCCTAAAAGTGTGGGTGCGAAATCAATCTGACTCGCGAATGTTGCACTGCTGAAATTGTCAAAAGGCTGCAAATTTTTGCTAACAAAGATAAGCGGGATGGGAGCTGGGCTTAAACGCAGATCGTCTTGCCCAAGGCGTTTATAATTGTCATTCTGACTTGGATGAGGATTATGATCACTTGTAACAATAATAAGAGTCTTATCGTCCAGCAAATTTCGATCTTCAAGGTCGTGGAAAAATTTTTTCAAGGTAATATTTTCCCAATAGATTCCTTTAAGATAAACATTTTTATATTGCTCCTTGATATTTGCCGGAATATCTCTTTCAGAAAGCCCGCAATATGGAAAAGGTTGATGGGAATCGATCGTCTTAGTTGCTATAAAAATTTTATGATCCCGGTTTTGCTCCAATAACCTGATCGTTTCGTCATACATTACGTCATTATGGAATCCCCAGCCACTGCTTCCCATATATCCTTGTCTTTCTAAATCTTCTTTTGCTCTGTAAGTCTGCATTCCAAACCGTTTTTTATATGCTCGGAATTCATCATTATAGTACTGGCTGGTAGCTTCCAAAAAGACTGTATCATAACCGTTACTTTCGAGAGTTTTGAATAACGTGACATTATTTTCAAAAGATTGTTCGTCGGAATAGATCGACTGAGAAAGAAACATAGAGTTAAGTCCCTGCGTTGTAGGTTTATTGGAAGTGTAATAATGATCTAAATGAGGATACTTCTTTAATAAGCCATCCAAGAATTCTGTTGTTTCCATTGGAATTTGTGAATTATAGAAATTCAAGTAATCTCGATGAAACGATTCAGCGATAATTACAATTATTTTTTCATATGGAAAAGCTTTTTGATTGGGAGTAGGTTTTTCGCTAACAGCAATTCCTAATTCATTTAGCAGCTTGGTTTCCTGTTCTGAAAATGCCACACGGTAAAGCTGATTGGAGGCGGTCACGGGTCTATCGTCATTTCGCAGAAATTCCCGTATTAAGTTGGTAGTTACAGACTTGGTAAGCAAATCACGGGATAAGTTTCTGCATGTTTCTATTTCTGCTTCCTCATCAAACCCTTCTTCCATCAAAGCTTTTGGATAGACGTAGGCTGTGGTGAAATTAACAAGATTAGCTAAGATACAGACGATTATAGTAAGGATAACAACTTTTTTTGTGTGCAAATTATGTATCCTTTTCGGAGCGCGAAATAATAACATAAGAAAGAAAAAGCTTATTAGTATACCAAGTAAAACAATTTTATCTGTAGTATATAGTACACCTGTTATTGAATAATTGTTTAGATTATCAAATAACACCTTTTCAATATGTGTTGATGTAACAAAAAAGTATATGGTGTCACTATAAAAAATCAAAATGGTAAAAAAATACGACAAAAAGTATATGGTCTTAGATAGTAAATTATTCCGTTTAGTATATAGGTAGCCAGCTAATAGTACGAATATAACATTATTAATCACACCCGTAAGAACTGACATGATAGTTATGGCACTAAAATTTAAATTTAATGAATTAATAATAACCGTTGAGATGCCTAACCAAAGAATTGCTAAAATTACAATTGGGCAGTACGCTTTTGCAGCGTGTTTAATCCACGTAATATGCTTTCGGAAAAATATAAATATACTTGCCAGCAATAAATCACGAATAAGAGCATTGCATACATCAAGGGCGAATATTCCTATCGGAATTTCCGGTTCTCCGCTGTAGAATTGAAATGCCAAATAAGCCTCTATGCAAAAAAGCACAGCGATTCCAGTAAACTTATTTTTGTGACGGAGAAATGTTTCTTTGAAAATTACTTTTTTAATTGTAAAACTCCCTTTAAAATATTTATTAGATACAGTTTTGGCATAGTTATTATTTTATCCTAATATTCATTATATTTCTATAAATACCTCCACGCAATGACACAAAAAAACAACATATATGACAAATTCCTGCAAAACAGCCCAGCTTTGCAGGAATTTTGTATTTTAATGGTAAATAGAATATGGAATTGAGAAACATCTCTTCTGTCTCTTATATACTGGAGTGCATGGATGCGGCGAAATTTATAAAAAGGGAGCTTGATTGAATGATGGAATTGTTGCGAAAGATCAATTGGAGAGTTGCTTTAGTATGGGGATTGTTATTTGTGGCGATGAGCAATTCGTTTGCTTTGGCCGAGGAAAAGCTGTCACCGGAAAAGGCGTATTTGAGCGATGTATATAAAAATATGATGGATGTAAACAACTTGCATTATGACGTGGCGATCAAGGCTGAAACGCCGATGGGAGAAGTGAAAATTGCAGTCAATGGGGAAGGTCAGGAAAAACCGCTGAACTATCAACAAGATATAAACATTTCATTTCGTGATGTAAAAAATAAAGAAAATACAGTGATGTTAAAGCAGTATATAGAACAAAACCAAGGCAATCTAGTGCTTTATTCGTTAAGTAACGAAAAATGGATCAAACAGATTGTGCCCCTTGGTTTTTCTTTGAACAAAGAACTTTCAGCGGATGAAAAGGTCTCTGCTCGAATGGATATGTTGCAGTTGATGAAATCGGTGAAGCTGAAAAAGGAAACACCATCCTATAAATATATGGAAATAACTTTGGATAGTATGCAAATAAGTGATGCTATAGGTGCAGTTGTCAAACTGGATAATGCGCAGGATAAGGATATGGTGAGGGCGTTTGCGGTAGTACGCCTTGGGTTGTTAGCTGCTGGCGATATAAAATATAATATTAAAATTGATAAAGCGACTAAGATGGTAAAAGAAATCGATATGGATCTGACAGCGCCGATTCAAAAAGGGGCAGGATTGTTTTTGGAGATAGCTAATCCAAAGGATAGAGTTAATATCGAAGATTTTTTAACAAAATCGACATTGAATATGCAGATAAAGTATTCGAAATATAATCAAGTAGATCCTATAGAGATTCCTCAAGATGTGCGAGACAATGCAAAGGAAGTCAAACCGGCAGATAAGGCAGCTCCTAAAAAAAGTGAAAAAATATTGTTATGACTTCCTTATAAAAGCTAAAACAATTGCTTGATGGAATTTATATTCTATATTGTTTGCCTCTTCCATTTAAGTTGGTGAATACTTATGAAGCTACGAATTTCGTGGCTTTTTTTCTTTATGTGAATGTTTTAGACTATAACAAGTCAGGTGCTTTTTCATGGATACTATTGTGATATAACGAATGTAAATAGAAGTTGATTTTCAATACCGCTGATAAACTGAAAATGGTTAGTTTAACAAATATTGATAGTTCGATAATGAATATAAATATTTCATACTTAGGGGTATAGGAATAAATAATCCTGTTAATAGCCATATTAATCTTTAATAAAGATCAATAGATCGTATACTTCATTAGATGTTGATAGTATTACATAGGAAGGAGATAAAACTATGAATAATGAAACAACGAATCATTCGGCAAGACTTACAAAGGAAAAGGGCTCAACTCTGAATGGAGATTTACAAGTAGCTGTTGGCGGTGAACTGCACCAAATCGCTGGTGGACAGCATCCTGCGCTCACTACCAATCAGGGCGTTGCACTTTCTGATAATCAAAACTCACTCAGAGCCAATCCCAGCGGTCCTACTCTGGGAGAGGATTTCATTCTTAGAGAGAAAATTACGCATTTCGATCACGAGCGTATTCCAGAACGTGTTGTTCACGCCCGGGGTACAGGTGTACATGGATTCTTCGAGCTGACCACCTCATTGAAGCAATACACTACTGCCAAGATACTCACAGAGGTGGGGGAAAAGACACCGGTTTTTACTCGTATGTCTACCGTTGCGGGCGGCGCAGGTTCGGTTGATACCCCTCGTGACGTACGCGGATTTGCTGTCAAATTTTATACTAAGGAAGGCAACTGGGATCTGGTCAGCAACAATATTCCGGTTTTCTTCATTCAGGATGCTATTAAATTCCCTGATCTCATCCATGCCTTAAAAATGGAACCTGATCGCGGCTTTCCCCAATCTTCAACCGCTCATGACACATTCTGGGATTTCATTTCACTCACGCCTGAATCCATGCATATGGTGATGTGGATCATGTCTGATCGCACAATACCACGTTCTCTGCGGATGATCGAAGGTTTTGGTGTGCATAGTTTTCGGCTGATTAACCATTTAGGTGAATCAACTTTCGTCAAATTCCACTGGCGCCCTAAACTAGGTTTGCAGTCCACCATTTGGGATGAGGCAGTCAAGATTTCTGGTGCGGATCAAGACTTCCACCGTCGTGATATGTTCGATGCCATCACGTCAGGTAATTTCCCCGAGTGGGAATTTGCGGTTCAGCTTTTCACCCAGGAGGAAGCGGATACATTCCCCTTCGATCATTTGGATCCTACCAAGCTGATTCCCGAAGAATTGGTTCCCTTGCAAGTAATCGGACGCATGGTGCTGGATCGTTGGCCGAATAATTTCTTCGCTGAGACGGAGCAGGTTGCTTACTGTCCTTCTCATATCGTACCAGGCATCGATTTCTCGAATGATCCACTGCTGCAAGGCCGTTTATTTTCCTATCATGATACACAGCTTTCCCGGCTGGGTACACCCAATTTTCACCAGATCCCGATCAACGCTCCAAAGTGTCCCTTCGCTAACCACCAACGGGATGGACAGATGCAGATGGCGCAACCTGCGGGGCGTGTTGCATATGAGCCTAATTCCTTGTCTGCTGAATCGCCCCGGGAAGCACCAGCCTACGGTTTTCATAGTGCTGCGGTAACTGAAACGGGCGTGAAAGGCCGCATCCGTGCTGCAAGTTTTGCTGATCACTACAGTCAAGCGCGAATGTTTTATATCAGCCAAACAGCATATGAGCAAGCGCATATCGCCTCGGCTTTAGTATTTGAGCTTTCCAAGGTTGAACATGTTCACGTGCGTGATGCGATAGTCGGTCACCTGCGGCATATCGAAGAAGCCCTTGCGAAAAGAGTTGCCCTGGGCCTTGGGATCGACGAACTTCCTGATGCGCCAGTGGCCGCAATGCCCGTACAAGAAATGAAGCCCTCGCCTGCATTGCAGATCATCGGCAAGATGCAAGACACGCTCAAGGGGCGCGCGATCGGTATCCTGATCGCGAATGGCTCAGACGGAGCTGTAATCGAACAGATTAGAAAGGCGGCGACGGATGCGGGTGCTGCTGTGAAGATTATCGCTCCAAATGTGGGAGACGTGAAACTCGCAGCTGGTCTGAAATTGAATGCTGACGGGCAATTAGCTGGTTCTCCTTCGGTGTTATTTGATGCAGTCGCAGTCATTCTCTCTGACGAAGGCGTAAAGGCACTGTCAATGGAAAGCGCTGCAATTGATTTTGTGCGCGATGCCTTTGGTCATCTAAAGGCTATTGCCGTTGATAAAGGCGGGCAAACCCTTTTAAAAATCGCTAATGTCGGACAAGATGCGGGTGTCTTGGATGCCAATGACAAAGAAGCATTTATTGCTGCGGCAAAGACACGTCAATGGGACCGGGAGAAATCCGTTCGAACCTTGGCATAACCATCGTTCTGTTGAACTTGTTCTGCTTCTGAGCAAAACGAACCCGTCCCCTGTGACATCCGAAAAAATACCACCTTGCTCTCATGATTTTGATGACTTTTTTTGTATTTTATCACTTTTAACACCTCAGAAACATATTATGTCAGCATAAGGAGGTGTTAATTATGTCACACGGAGATTGTCATGAGGAAAATAGATTAGAAAGATTAGGACTTGAAGTCGAAGAGATAGAAAGAATAGAAAATGAGCTCCTTCAAATAATTCGTGAATTGGCTGATGACGTAAATAAGATGGTAACATTACAAGATGGTTAAACGAAATTGCAGACCGTGAAAACGTCAATTGCTCACAAATTTTCCAAAATGCATTAAAAGCATATCTGGAAGTAGAGAACCGACATAATAAAAATAGAACAGTCTGACGGAGCTTTATTGAGTTAAACTGTTCTATTAACATTAAGACGAGATAAAGAAGAAATAATGTCATGCACTTTTATTCACACTATCAAAATAATAAAAACTCCCTATAAATTAGGGAGTTTTTATTATGTGGAAACCAATGGACAATATGCAAAAAATAAAATTTTGACAAATTCTAAAAAAGATAAGAGCCAGTAAAAAAATATCGCAAACTGAGCTTAGCAAGAAAACAGGATTTCCCCAAACGACAATTAGTGACTGGGAAATGTAGGGGAGAGAACGACACACCCCGCCTGCGGGCACCCCTCTCTAGAGGAGAATTAAGTAAAAACCACACAATACAAAGAAGAAAAAGTAATTAATACTTATATTTTTCTAGTGCTTCCTTTGTGTTGCGCGGTAGTGCAATTGCGCCTTTGTGGTTCAAAAGTAAGTAAAGTGCTTTTTTTATAAAGGGGGGGGATTATTTTGAAAATGATTGCTGTATGTGTGTGTCCCACGGGGATTGCTCATACGTATATGGCCCAGGCTGCTTTGGAGAAAGCTGCAATGGGTAGGGGACAATATTGTTTTAATAAAAGAAAGTAGTTATTTCCCTATATTAGCTAGAAGCTGTCTCAAATACACAAGTATGAGAGACAGCTTCTTTGATAGTGTTCAGATTAGTATTCATGTTGAACCAGCAGGGGAACTATGTTTTACGGTTAGCAATTGCCAGCCGCAGTTTATTAAGATTATTGGTAAATTTATCCTGGTTTTTAAATATCATACCCATATATAAAAGGTCTACGATGGCCATATGAATCAGCCGCGATGTCATTGATTCTGAAGAGTAATTCACTTCCCGGCTCATACCGTGCAAGACGAGATCTGCTTTTTTGGTAAGAGGCGATTTTAAGTGGCTGGTAATTGCGATGACTTGGGCCCCGCTTTGTTTTGCAACTTCCACCGAATTCAGCAAATCAGTATTTGATCCAGTGTGTGATATGACGATAACTACATCTTCTGGTTCTAAAATGGATGCTGAAATAAGCTGCATATGCAAATCGGAATAGGCCTTTGTTGGTATGCCAAAACGTATGAAACGATGTTCGATATCAGAGGCAATTACTGCTGAAATACCAAAGCCATAAATATCAATCTTATGAGCACGATCAAGAATTGCAACAGCCTTTTGCAATGCATCAAAATCAAGTACTTTCAGTGTATCTTGTAAACCTTCGGAGATACTGTTAAATATTTTAATCCCTATCGTTTCAAATGAATCAGTAGGTTGTACTTCCTGATAGGTAGTTTCCAGAGGACTGAGTATTTCGCTAGCTAAGACAATTTTTAAGCTTTGTAAACCATGAAACCCCAATTTACGGCAAAAACGGGAAATTGTAGCTTCTGCAGTCTTTGTAGCTTCTGCCAAATCAGAAATAGTCATATGAATAATATCATGCGGTCGTTCTGTAATAAAGCTGGCAACCCGCTTTTCAGATTTAGTAAAACTATGATAGCTGCTACGCAAAAGAGGCAGACATAGTGTTGGTAGATTTGTTCCAGGCATAGCATTTCCTCATCATTCAATTTAATTTATTTCATTATATTATTGTAACAATAATGCAAAAACTAGGCAAGTTGTATATTATTAAATGACAAAGTATTATCGAAATTTAAAAATAAAATGATGTAAAACTATCATGAAAATATTGCAATTTGTAAATAAATCGAATAAAATATAAATTACACGAACTTATCAAAAAGTATTTTGAAAATGATATTGAATTATCAAAAATGATTTGTAGAAAACCTAGCGATGTGTGCGTTTTTTTGAAAAGCATAAAGGCTGCTTGCCTTGACAGGCAGCCGTAAATGAAAAGGGGAAATGATTTTGAGTAAACAACAAGTACTTGAACAAATTTGTAAATCCGGTTTAGTTGCGGTAGTAAGGGCTGAAAACGGTGATCAGGCTAAGCGGATATCAGAGGCTTGCTTGGCTGGCGGCATGAAAGCTATCGAAATGACTTTTACTGTACCAAATGCTCATCATATTATGGAAGAATTGGCGAAATCCTATTCTCCAGAGGAATTAATTATTGGGGCAGGGACAGTTCTTGATCCTGAAACCGCTCGTATTTCCATTCTCAGCGGGGCGCAATATGTAGTTTCACCATGCCTGAATAAAGAAACTGTACGTTTGTGCAATCGGTATCAAATTCCGATGATGGCTGGGGCTATGACGATAAAAGAAGTTGTTGAATGTATGGAAGCTGGATGTGACATTGTTAAGCTATTCCCAGGGGAACTCTTTGGCCCGGCTATGGTCAAAGCCATAAAAGGTCCTTTGCCTCAGGCACAGATTATGCCGACTGGCGGAGTTAGTGTTAGCAATGTTCAAGAATGGATTAAGGCTGGCTGCGTGGCAGTTGGTGCTGGCAGCAGCTTAACAGCTGGTGCTAAGACCGGGGATTATGCTGCAATTACCGCAACAGCCAAGAAATTCCTGGAAGAGATTGCTAAGGCCCGGTCCTCTAAATGAACAACGAACCAAACTTTTGAATAATTGGCAGATTTACAAAGTATTGCTTCTTACCAATTACATTCAAAGTAAAAAAGCTCGCAAGATTTGCGAGCTTTTTTACTTTGTTCGATACGCGCTAAAGAATATTTCAAGAAATAACAATTAAGGTTTATATTTCATCTGATTTTAATTAAAGATCTGGCAATAATAATATTGGAGGTGATAAATATGAAAGAAAAAGAATGTAAGCAAGAACAAAATAAAAAACAAAACAAGAATGTTGAATTTGCAAAAGAGATTTTTAATAATGAAAATAAGAAAAATGACAAGCAGAATAAAGAAAAATGCTAAAATAGTGTGCCATCTTCAAGAAAAGGTACTTTACACCAGATGTAAAGTACCTTTTTTCTATAAAATAACTGCAAAGCAGGAGGCGCTTAAACGATCGCTCTCGATGGGAGAGAGTATTTTAAAAAAACTTATTCATGAGTAGTCCCCAAATCAAATATATTATAAAAGAATTTGTAATGTGGGGGAGAAAGGAATATGGAGAAACGCTATCTTACCAGCAATCAGGGGATACCTGTTACTAATGATCAAGAATCATTAACTGTAGGTGAATGGGGTCCAATATTACTTGAGGATATTGTTTTCCTCGAAAAAATTTCTCATTTTGACAGGGAGAGGATTCCTGAAAGAGTATTACACGCGAAAGGAGCAGGCGCTTTTGGTTTTTTTATACCCTATAAATCAATGGCTTCATTAACTAAGGCAAATTTTTTACAGGACACAGAAAAGAAAACCCCCGTTTTTGTTAGGTTTTCAGTAGCAGGTGGTTCTTTGGGCGGGGCAGATACTGTGAGGGATATTAGAGGATTCTCCGTAAAATTTTATACAGATGAAGGAAATTATGATATTGTTGGCAATCATATTCCGGTGTTTCCCCTGAGAGACCCGATTCAATTTCCAGATTTAGTTCATGCCCTAAAGCCAGATCCAGTTGCAAATATCCGGGGAGGAGCGATAGCTGCCAGCCGTTTTTGGGATTATATGTCACTCAGGCCAGAGTCTATGAATTTTCTTACCTACTTGTTTGCAGATAATGGGACTGTTAAAAGCTATAGAACCATTCAAGGGTTTGGAGTTAATACCTACAAGTGGGTGAATGTACGGGGGAGGAAGTATATGTTAAGTATCATTGGGAACCCTGTGCAGGTGTTGAGTACATAGACAGCAAGACGGCAGTTCAACTTGCCGGTAGTGACCCTGACATAGCGAGCAGGGATTTGTTTGATACCATCGCTGCAGGGCATGCTGTCGAATATGAGATGCGTGTACAAATCCTGAAAGTGGAAGATGAATGCAATCTGCCATTTGATCCATTGGATTCCACTAATATTTGGCCAGAGGACTTACTTCCATTAATGCCGGTAGGCAGGATGGTGTTAAATAAAAATCCTGATAATTTTTTTGTTGAAGTTGAACAATCTGCTTTTTCTCCTGCGGCCATTGTACCGGGTATCGATTTCTCAAATGATAAAATACTTCAAGGACGTATTTTTGCCTATGGAGATACGCAACGATACCGTATGGGGGTTAATTATTTAGCACTTCCTACCAATATGCCAAGAAAGCCAATTGCTAATAAGATGCAGGATGGAGCCATGCAGACCATGTACAGTGAAGGTGTTGCTAACTATTTACCCAATACATTAGGCGGTGGGATGCCCATGCCGGCACCTGAGATCGGGAAACCTCCTCAGGAGTTTGTTTCAGGCAATGTGGTTCGCTCAGAAATAACAGGTGATGATTATTATCAAGCTGGCTGCAGATACCGGATGATGCCGGTGCTTGAAAAGAAACACTTAGTCTCAAATATTGTAGAAAATTTAAGCCAAGCCTACGAGCCGATTCAAAGAAGAATGATTGAACATTTCATGCAGGTAGATCATGAACTTGGCAGCAGAATTGCACAGGGGATAAATCTGAACATATAAAATTGATGCTATCCTGTCTATGAACTAGCCAGGGTAGCATTCATTTGGGTTTTTCTTGTAATCCCAATGATATAATTTGTGCGGTCTTAGCAGCTATGAAAATTTTTTTACTCCTTCGCCTTCCAGAGTTGGTGAAACTTCCTGTTTTCCCAGGATGCTAAACAATACCCCGCCGATAATAAGAATTGCCCCCAATACAAAGTTCGTACTAATACTTTCCCCCAGGAACAGCCAGCCAAGAAAAATTGCTACCATTGGCTGCAAAGGATAAAATAGGGAGCAAGCTCCTGCTTCCATCAATGATAAACTTTTGTTCCAAAGCACATGGGCTACTGCTGTACAAACTCCCCCGATATAAAGCATAGAAAGTATTACGCTGCCATCAAATTGAACATCGGGATTTACCGTTAGCTCCCAAATTGAAAATGGCATTGTACATATTGCTGCAATGATAATTCCGTAAGTCGTAATCTGCAGAGAATCATACTTTTGTGTAATTTTCCTAATGATTACGGAAACGTAAGACCATAAAAATACTGAGAATATGGAAACGGAAATACCCAGTAGTTGGCTGTCTCCGTCCACTCCGCCAACAATAATATAGACACCGGTAATTGCCAAGATTCCACAAACAACCTTATTTATCGTAAGTTTTTCTTTTAAAATGAATATGGCAAATAACATAATTACGATTGGATTCATAGAATTAACCAGGGAGGCCAAGGAAGCATTTGATAGCTTTGTTCCTAAGAGCTGTGCCCCAATTGCCACGAAGTAACCGAGAAAGCCAATTGAAAACACATACTTATAATCTTGTTTCTCTATTTTTTTCAGCTTTCGCTGTTTCAGGAGAATCAGCAGAATCATTCCTGCAATCACATAACGCAGAAAGGAAATCGTAATGATCGGTATCTTGCCCAATACAAATTTACTGACCACATATAAACTGCCCCATGCAAAAAAAGTTATTAATAAATATAAATACGCTTTGTTTTTATTTTTCATTTTCTCTTTAGTGAAGCACTCATGAACGCACAAGGTTTTGACTAAAGTTCACCACCATTTCATTTAATATTGAGATTTTATATAAATCGCTAGTACATTGAGTCATTAAAACATATTATATCACTATATTCGGGTTACATCATGAAAAGTTATGAGATCGATTTAATAAAAAATATAAACATATGCTGAGAATGGTTTTGATTTTTTTATTCAAAGAGAAATCAAAGGTTGTCAAGGTAGAATTTACAGTATGCAGATTCTGATTCCAAGACATATTGTTTTTGGAGGTAGAGGTGTTTCATGTTAGAAGAGATTCTGGAAGTAGAAATGAGCAAAGATGAGTTAGAAGAATTGATAATGGATCTTCCACAAATTTTGAAAGATCTCGAACAAATGACAATAGAGAATACAATGAAAGTAAAATAATGTTGAAACGTGTAAAATGTCAGCAGGATTTAATAATTATTGAAGAGAAGCTACCCATAATCAACCTTCTTAATAGGTTCAGGGTAGCTTCTTTTTTGATTGATGCAGTAATGGGAATTTGTTGAAATGTTGCATCTGGTGAAAGGGATAAATAACTGATTTATGTCTCTTTATAGAATTGTACAGTTGTTATATTTATTTTGAAGTAATAGGAGGATGAGCAAAATGGATAAAGTTCTACGGGTTGGTATTGATATTGGCTCAACAACTATAAAAATGGTAATTCTTGATGAACAAAATACGATTATATTTCAGGAATATACCAGACATTTTTCTGATATAACAGCTGCTTTTCAGGGAATAGTGACAAAAGCCCAACATGTACTTCGGCATAATTTATTATCGATTATGGTTACAGGTTCGTCAGGTATCGGTATTTCTCAATCCCTGAGTCTTCCATTTATTCAGGAAGTAATTGCCTCTACCAATGCCGTACAGCATATGATTCCTATTACGGATACCGCCATTGAGCTTGGTGGTGAAGATGCCAAAATTACTTATTTCGGAGGTACGGTGGAGCAGAGGATGAACGGTGTTTGCGCTGGGGGTACCGGTGCGTTTATTGATCATATGGCTGCGTTGATGCATACTGATCCTGTAGGTCTAAATGAACTTGCCAAGAATTATGAAACGATTTATCCGATTGCTTCCCGCTGCGGTGTATTTGCAAAAACCGATGTGCAGGCGTTGATGAACGACGGGGTTCCAAAAGAAGATATTGCTGCTTCTGTATTGCAGGCCGTTGTGAATCAAACGATCAGCAGCTTGGCGCAAGGGCGGGCCATTTGCGGAAAAGTAGCTTTTCTGGGCGGACCTTTACATTTTTTATCGGAATTACTGCGACGCTTTACGGAAACATTGGGGCTTACCGAAGATCAGGTGCTGAGTCCAGAATGTTCACCCTATTTTGTTGCTATCGGTGCAGCATTATCTGTACAGGAAGAGCCTGTTCCCTACGAAGTTCTGTATGAGAAAGCTCCTCAGTTATTTGAGCTGCGCCTGGAATGCGAAGAGTCACTTCATCCTTTATTTTCTAATGAAAAAGAATATCTAGAATTTGTTGCCCGGCACGGGCAGCATGCGGTTAAAAGAACACTACTGGAAGAGTATGTCGGTAAAGCGTACTTAGGGATTGACGCCGGATCAACAACCACGAAGCTGGCGCTTATTGGCGAAGGTGCAGAATTATTGTATTCCTATTACGGCAGCAACAAAGGAAAACCGCTGGACACAGTAATGCTGGCACTTACAGAGATGTATCGGCGTATGAATGATAAAACGAAAATTGTTCATTCGGCTGTTACCGGATACGGAGAGCATTTCATTAAGACTGCTTTGCAGGTCGATCTTGGTGAAGTGGAAACCGTAGCCCATCTAAAGGCAGCCAAGCATTTCTCGCCTGACGTTACCTTTGTGCTGGATATTGGCGGACAAGACATGAAAAGCTTTTTCTTACAAAATGGCATAATTGATTCCATTATGCTCAACGAAGCGTGTTCAGCTGGCTGCGGTTCTTTTATTGAAAATTTTGCACAATCGATGGAGATGAGTGTACAAGATTTTTCTCAGCTTGGATTACAGGCGAGAAAGCCAGTGGATCTGGGGAGTCGTTGTACCGTTTTTATGAACTCCAAAGTCAAACAAGCGCAGAAAGAAGGGGCTGAGGTTAGTGATATTTCTGCCGGGATTTCTATTTCTATTGTAAAAAATGCCTTATTTAAGGTCATTCGCTTAAAGAACACCGACGATCTGGGTAACAACATAGTTGTTCAGGGCGGAACTTTTTACAATGATGCTATACTGCGGGCTCTGGAGCAGATTCTGGGGAGGGAAGTTGTTCGTCCTGATATTGCCGGTCTTATGGGAGCTTTCGGTGCAGCACTTATTGCTAGGGAAAGATGCGTATCAGACGGGAAATCCTTACTATTGTCGGCAGCTGAGCTTGCTGGTTTTGCTTTTCGTACTACTAATCGCCGGTGTTCGGCCTGCGGTAATCAGTGCCTCATAACCACACAGCACTTTTCCAGCGGGCAGGAATATCATGCGGGGAATCGCTGCGAGCGTGGTGTTGGCAAAGTAAATGCCAATGGTCAGTTGCCGAACCTTTATACTTATAAGTATCAGCGGCTATTTGAGTATCAGTCTTTGGCAGAGTCCCAGGCTCAGCGAGGAACAATCGGTATCCCTCGCGTACTAAACATGTATGAGGATTATCCTTTCTGGTTTACGCTGTTTACCAGGCTAAACTACCGAGTGGTTTTATCTGGAACTTCGTCTCGTAAGTTATATGAGCTGGGGATGGAAACAATCCCTTCGGAATCAATTTGTTATCCTGCTAAACTTGTGCACGGTCATATCAGCGATTTGATAAAAAAAGGAGTACAAAAGATATTTTACCCTTGTATTCCTTATAATCTGCAGGATGATCCGGCAACTGACAATTGCTACAATTGTCCCATTGTAACTTCTTATCCGGAAAATATCAAAGCGAATATGGAAGGCTTACGCAATAAGGAGATAACCTTTTTTCATCCCTTCTTGCCCCTGAACCATCGTGAGCGGTTAATCAAAAGACTGGCACAGGAGCTGAGGGGAGAACAGATTTCCCGTCAGGAACTTGTGGCTGCAGTTGATGCGGCTTATGGTGAACTAGATCGATATAAAGCTGATGTTCGGCGTAAAGGAGAAGAAGTGCTAGGTGACATGGCTGCCAGAAAAATAAAGGGGGTAGTTCTGGCAGGCAGGCCCTACCACATGGATCCGGAAATAAACCACGGACTGCCTGAAATGATTCAATCCTATGGATTGGCTGTTTTATCAGAAGATTCCATAGGGCATTTGGGCATGGTAAACAGGCCGCTGCGGGTTGTGGATCAATGGACGTATCATTCCAGATTGTATGCGGCGGCAAGCCTTGTTGTCACCCAGCCTGATTTGGAATTGATCCAGATAAACTCTTTTGGCTGCGGTATTGATGCTGTTACCATTGATCAGGTAAAAGAAATTATCGAGGAGCATCATCGAATTTACACCGTGGTTAAACTGGATGAGATCAATAATTTAGGTGCAGCCAGAATCAGGGTACGATCACTGCTGGCGGCGCTGAATGAGAGAGAAACTACTTTGCCTGCCAAGCCGATAAAGCCTGTCGCCGAATGCCAGTCTGGGGCAGACATCGCAGTGAAAAAACACCATACACTACTGGCACCACAGTTATCTCCTATTCATTTTCAATTTTTAGAAGCCGCCTTTCAAACAGCCGGTTACCGGTTGGTGGTAGCCCCCACCCCTGACAAAACGGCGATTGACGAAGGCTTACGTTATGTTCATAATGATGCTTGTTACCCTACCATTATTGTGATTGGGCAATTAGTGCAGGCTTTAAAATCCGGCAAATATGACTTGAATACAACATCGGTGATATTAGCCCAAACCGGTGGCGGCTGCAGAGCAACCAATTATGTTGCAATTGCCCGCAAAGCACTCAATGACGCTGGTATGCCGCAAGTACCGGTTTTAGCTTTGGGTGGAGATGCCCAATCAGGATTTCCCCTGACGCTGCAGTTGTTCGAAAGCATAATAACCGGTATTATTTACGGAGACCTGTTAATGCGGGTCTTATATCGGGTACGTCCCTATGAAAGAGTTCCTGGCTCGGCTGAAAGATTATATGATGCTTGGGTTACTAAATGTCAGCAAGATATGCTGATACGCAGCAGTCACAATTTTCAAAAGAATGTTTTCGATATTGTCCGCGATTTTGATAATTTGGAAATCCATGAGGGACAGATTAAGCCCCGGGTTGGTCTAGTTGGGGAAATCCTGGTAAAGTATCACCCTACAGCTAACAATCAACTTGTCAGTTTATTAGAAAGTGAGGGTGCGGAAGTTGTTGTGCCCGATATGCTGGACTTTATCTTATATTGTGCTTATGACAGCAAAGTACACTATGATCTGCTGTCAGGCACCTTGTTTAATATGCTGAAAGGGAGTCTTCTGATTCGGGTTGTTGAGTATTATCGCCGCCATCTTCGCAAAGCTTTAGCAGGGAGCCAGCGTTTTTCGTCTCCTCTTAAAATTAAACAAATTGCTGCCTTTGCCCAGCAGCATTTATCCTTAGGGCATGTAACGGGGGAAGGCTGGCTGCTGACTGGTGAAATGGTTGAATTAATTCATGACGGAGTAGAAAATATTGTGTGCCTTCAGCCTTTTGCCTGCCTGCCAAATCATATTACTGGCAAAGGAATGCTCAAGGAACTGCGCCACAACTATCCGAACGTCAACATTGTTCCCATCGACTATGACCCAGGCGCCAGTGAGGTTAACCAGCTAAATCGTATAAAGTTAATGCTGTCTGTAGCCAAGACTAAAATTGCACAGAGCGTAGGATGAAGGGGGAATTTTATTTTTATAATGATACGACTGAAACAGGTATCAATTGGGTAATATATTTTGGAATAACACCGGATTCTTTTTGAGAAGCGTATTATGTGAGCAATTTTTGCATAGATTAATCCTTATATTCTTACATTGGAGCTGGTCTATGCAATGTCTTTGTTTTTAGTTTTTATTGGGACATTCTTTTCTATACTGAATTCTAGCATGGTTAACGTAGCCTTACCTACCATAATGATCGAGTTTGGTATTGATATACAGAGTTCTACTTGGCTGTACACCGGCTATATGCTTCCTTATGCAATTGCAATGGCTATTTTCGGCAGTCTAGGGGACCTTTATAGCCCTAAACGAATATTCTTGCTGGGTGTATTTATTTTTGCCATAGGATCTCTTTCTTGCTCCATCGCGGGTAGTTTTTGGATGCTGCTGGTATCAAGGACGATACAAGCATTAGGTGCTGCTGCCGTTATGACGAATTCCATGATACTTGCCATTACCCCTTTTGAACAAAATCAACGGAGTGCAGTTCTTGGTTGGTGGGGTATGATTTCCTCAGCGGGAAGTCTTATTGGTCCAACCCTAGGAGGGGTTCTGACAGATCATAGTGGATGGCATAGTATCTTTTATATTAATCTTCCTTTTGCTGCAGTCATACTACTGTTAGGCGGTAATTATATACCCTCGCCTCCAAAAACAAACCATACAAAAATTTTCGATTACCGAGGTTCCTTTTATTTGATCATTTCTCTTGTTGCTTTATTGCTGGCAATTATCATTGGGTCAACTAGCGGTTGGCTGACTAAGACAACATTACCACTCATAGGACTCTTTTTGCTTTTTGCTTGGCTGTTATTTCGCCAAGAGAGTAGAATTAGCCAGCCCTTGATCTCTCTTGCATTGCTCCAAAACCCATCCTTTGCAGCGACTGTAGTTGTTGGTTTCTTACAAGGCGCTGCACTTTTTGGAAGTATGTTGTTAATACCGATGTACTTGCAGCATGTACATGATTTTTCCCCTACTTATGCAGGTGTGTTGGTACTGCCTTTATCCATATCTATGATGATTATGGCACCTATTATGGGTAAATTGGCAACACCGCCCAAAATTAGACTGCTAATTGTTTCTGGCATGGCTATTCTTGCTATCGGTATATGGATTTTTTCCAGATTGAGTCTGCAAAGTCCCTATTGGCTGTTAGCTGCTGCTCTTATCGCCACGGGTATTGGTCTTGGAGTATCTAGCACTCCTTTAACCTCCAATTTGATAAATGTTGTTCCTCAATCGCAAATGGGTATGGCATCCGGATTATTTAATATGATTCGTTATTTGGGCGGGGTCATAGGCTCGACCATTTTTGGAGCTTTTATTCAACAGCGTGTAGCTGCTTATATAATACCATTGACAATAAGCGGCTACACAGCGCCTCTTGCTGAGAAGATGGCATTAGGAAGAGCATTTCCTGAAGTTTTTCTAATGGGAGCAGCTACGGCAGCAATTGGTATGATTGCAGCTTTTTTTACGGGGACAACTAAAAAAATGAAGAATCCTTAATGGAGTAGACATGGATAAGTTATTCATTTGCCATCGTACTTTCGGGTGAGATGGCTTCTTTATTTAAAAAGACTTTTATAGTAACCTGCTGAGAATATCGGCAGGTTTTATTTTTATAGATGCAGCAGCATGTTCTTTCTTAAAAGAAGTAGTTGACTTAGTCAAATAATATAATTGACTAAGTCAACTATTTGTGATAACGTAGTAGTATAAAATCATAAAGGAATTTCTAGGAGGAGCAAAGATGGAGAGTTCGATTCAACAGCGAGTGACGGAGATTCGGAAATTTAATCGCTTCTATACCAATATTATTGGCCTTGTAAACCAAAACGTTTTGGAAAGTCCTTACTCTTTGGCAGAAGCAAGGGTTTTGTTAGAAATTGATGCCGCTGCTACGTGTACTGCAAGTAACTTGGCGGAAATACTTCAAATTGATCCTGGTTATCTTAGCCGTATTCTCAGGCGGTTTAAGAAAGATGGTCTTATTGAAACCACCAAATCAATGACTGATGGCCGTTCACAAATTTTAAATATAACAGAAAAAGGCAGAGCAACATTTCGACAACTGTCAGATGCCTCATCGAGTCAACTAATTAGACTTTTAGAGCTGCTTCCTCAGGGGGCTCAACAAACCTTAGTTCAGAATATGGCTGCCATCCAAGATATGTTATCAGGTCAAACAGATACCTCAATTACCATTCGCAGGCACCGGCCTGGTGATGTAGGATATATTGCATATCGCCATGGTGTGCTGTATGAAAAAGAGTATGAGCTGGATCATCGCTTTGAAAAGTATGTTTTGCAAAGTTTGATTGCCTATTTAGAAGATCCGTCTAGAGGAGAAATATGGGTAGCCGAATGCTGCGGTGCTATCGTCGGTTTTATTGGAATTGTAGGAATCAGCGAAAGAACTGCTCAGCTGCGCTGGTTTTTAATAGAGCCAGATTTTCGCGGTGGCGGTCTGGGACGTAAATTGGTGTCTACTGTGATGGAATATTGTCAACAGAAATATTATAATCATGTGTTTCTGTGGACATTTAAGGGGTTAGATGCAGCCCGGCACTTATACCAGAGTTTTGGATTTACCCTTACTGAGGAAAAAGAAAATGACACTTGGAACAACCAATTGATTGAGCAGCGGTGGGATGTTATGCTAGGTGTTAATTAAAATATCACTAGATATGATTCATTAAGCTCTCCTGTTATTAGGAATTCAATCGCAAACTTGAATGTAAATAACTATTGCATTTAGAATAGGGACAAGGGGACAGGTCCCTTGTCCCACAAAAGGTAAAAATCCGCGAGTATCGCGGATTTTTACTTTGTGTGCTACAGAAAAATATACTAACTAAGTTGACTTATTTAGTATTTAAATACACTGGATACGTTATAAGCATTTCACGAATCATCGTGGAATTACTATAATGAATTTAAAGAAAAGCAAATAGGGAGATGATCAAAATGGAAAATTATGAATTGGCTGATAGGGTCAAGAAAAGCAGCAACATTGCATGGGCCTTAGGTGGCTTTGGAATTGTGTTCACAATTGTTTCCTTATGGGTAGTAGATACCGTTCATAAATTGTATATTTCCTTCGGATGATTCATCCTATTTTCTTAACTGAGGATATAGATATTAGGACGTTAACTTGTTCACAGTCTAAAAATGCATAGTCATTGCTAATACAGATGATGAGTGTAGGAACTGAAAGAATCAAGAAAGACCCAATAGACAGTAAGAAACTGTAGGTTGGGTTTTTCTAGTTACGCAGGTTTTAAGAGGGGAGCTTTTGGTAAATATCTTAATTAATAAAATTCAAAAGTTTTGCTTAAAAGCTTCAATAAATTCCATATACATATTTTTATGATCTGCTCTCTTTACCTCTGGTTCACTTAGCTTGATGATGTCTCCGTTTATACACAGCATTTTAATGCTGTAAGTACAAACTATTTCTTTATGAGTGCATTTATCTTCAAGTACATTCAATACCGTTTCGATTTTTATAATATCCTTTTTGAAATACTCAATCATATTGATTTGATCAAAGGTTAAGCAAAGGTTAATTAGACTGGTGGTTGTTAAATACCATGCTTTGAACAAGCAGTTTTCATAGTTGTTATGATCGATGAATTCTTCAAGATACCAATTGCAAATATAACTATGTTTATGGTTTAGCGCTAAATTCACTCTGGCTTTTACCCATTCGGGAAAGGAACTTAGACATTTGTCCTTTTTCTCCATAGGAAGCCCTCCTTTTTTATAAAATTTTTGAAGGTAGTAATTATATGTTTTTTAGCATAAAAAAAGCACCTCAATGCATGAAAGCTTGTATATGGATTGTTCCTTTGCAGGGAATGTGATCCTGACTGCTGCGTAGTATATTTATTTTAATATAGAGTCAGATAAATGGATTGTGAAAGTATTTTTATTAATGTATAATGTATAATTATACGTTAAGGGAGTGGTATAAGTGCTTTATCGTAAAGCTACATTCAAAGATGTAGAAACCATGTACACATTAATTAACGCTTATGCTGAACAAGGATTAATGTTAGGGCGTTCCCGGAATATGCTGTATGAATGCCTGCGGGACTTTGTTTTGGCAGAAGATAATGGAGAAGTTGTTGGCATGGGGGCGCTGCATTTAGTGTGGGATGCGCTTGCGGAAATTAGAGCAATGGCAATCGCGCCTCATGTCACGAAATCAGGCATTGGCCGCAGCATTGTACAGGCACTAATTGAAGAAGCAAAAACCTTAGAGATAAAGACGATCTTTACCTTGACCTATCAGCCTGGATTTTTTATAAAACAAGGTTTCAAAGAATTATCAAAAGATCAATTGCCTCATAAGGTCTGGAAAGAATGTATTAACTGTACTAAGTTTCCGAACTGTGATGAAATTGCTTTGAACATAGAAATATAAGAAAGAATGGGTAGTACTCACAAAAGAGTAATGCCCATTCTTTCTTTGTAGAATCAGAATATTTAAGTTAGAATTGCTCTAGTGTGATGCAGTCGGGGCGCTTTTTTTCTGCAGTGCATTGCTTGGCATAAATAGAGCAACAATAGCCAGAACTACCAATATAATAGCGACGAAGTTATAAGCATCGCGATAGGCAAGGATATTGGCCTGTTGGATAAGTTCCTGATAGATTTTGGCGATTGCCATTGTGGATGCCTGAACTGCTGGCACACCCAAATTCATAATTGACTGGGTGTAGCTTGCAATTGCGCTTTGATAACCAGGATCAGCCGTGGTCAAATGCTGTACCAGATGTGCTTGTTCAATCTGCTGGCTGTGTATAAGTTTGTTCGTTACCAGAGCAATGCCAATACTGCCTCCTAAATTACGCATTAATGAAATAATTGCTGAGGCATTACTGCTGCTTTCTGGAGAAATTTTAGAGAAGGCGAGGGTACTGGCAGGTATAAATAGAAAAGGGATACCAACTGTTTGCAGGGCACGTACCAAAACGAAGGTGCTGTATCCCGTTTGCGGTGTTACAAGTCCAGTTGCCCACATGCCAACGGCGCTTAGCAGCATGCCAAATGAAATGAGATATTTTGCCTGAATTTTGTTTACCAGTTTACCGACGATTGGCATCATGATTAAGGTGGCGATTCCGCCTGGTGAAAGTACCAGGCCGGACAGAGTCGCGTCATAACCGAAGCTTGTTTGCACCAGCATAGGTAATAACATGGCACTTGAGTAAAGAGCAAAACCAACAAAGAAAATCATAATGCAGGGTAAACTGAAACTGGGAATGGCAAAGAGCTTTAGCTCAACTACCGGGTTTTTCTGCCGTAATATCCAAAAAACAGCTAGAATAAGACCGACGGCAGCAATGATTGCAAAGATTACGATAAAGGAACTGTCAAACCAATCTTCCTGCTGGCCTTTATCCAGAACGATTTGCAGGGCTCCAAGACCAAGGGCAATTAAGCCGAGGCCAATATAGTCGATAGAGTCGACTTTTTGTTTTTGTGCACTGGGCGGGTCTACGACCAAGCTATTAACGAGAAAGGCCGCCAACAGGCCAACAGGCACGTTCATAAAAAAAATCCAGCGCCAGCTAAAGTTATCCGTGATGAGACCGCCTAGTGTTGGTCCCAATATGGGAGCTAATACGGTTGTTATCCCTGTGATAGCAAAGGCCATTCCCAGCTTTTCCGCGGGGAAACTGTCTTTGATGATGGCCTGCTGACTAGGCTGCAAGCCGCCACCTGTCAACCCCTGCAATAATCGAAATACAATTAGCATAGGCAGTGAAGTGGCAATACCACATAGAAAAGAGGTAAGGGTAAATCCTAAAATACAGAAGATGAAAAAGTTTTTGCGTCCCATCAGGGCGGATAACCAGCCGGACAGGGGCAGAATAATGCCGTTGGCTACCAGGTAGGAGGTGAGTACCCAGGTGCTTTCCTCTGAACTGGCGCCCAGTGATCCGGAAATGTGAGAAAGTGCAACATTGGCAATCGTTGTATCCAGTACTTCCATGAAGGCGGCAAGACTAACGGCAGTTGATATCAAAAGAGGGTTTACGGGTCTTAGTGCATCGTCACTCATGACGATATCCTGCATTTGCTGTGTGAACCGTTGGTACTACCGACATGCCAGGACCTAGATGAATGGTATCTGGCAAGCTGTCAAATACGATTTTTACGGGAACTCGCTGTACGATTTTAACAAAGTTCCCGGTAGCATTCTCAGCAGGGAAAAGAGAAAAATGAGAGCCTGTACCAGCTTGAATGCTGTCTACCTTACCATACAGCTTCACATTAGGGAAAGCGTCAATCTTGATATCAACGGATTGTCCAGGCTGCATATGTTCTAACTGTGTTTCTTTGAAATTGGCAACAACCCATAAGTCTGTGCCCACTAAAGAAGCTAATTGGCTTCCTGCCTGCACATAATTGCCGATTTCTACACTGCGGTTTGTAATACGCCCATCGATAGGAGCTATGATTTTGGTATTTGCCAGATCATTTTCAGCTTGTGCAAGATCTACTTCGGCCTGCTTTACTTGAGCCTCTAATTGCTCACTTGTACCTTTGGCGGCTGCAATCACGCTCGGTGCTGTATTGGCTGAATGAAGACCAGCGCGCATTTGATCCAAGGTGGAACGAGCTGACTTTTCTGTTGCCACCGCTTGATCCAACTGCTGCAAAGAGCAGGCACCAGAGCTGAATAAGCTTTCCATGCGTTGTCTATCAGCTAGTGTTTTCTCCCAAGTTGCTTGTGCAGATGACACCTGAGCGATTGCCGCATCAATGCTAGAGGGAGCGGAAATCGCAGCCGTTTCCAAATTGCTATGGGAAGCATTAGCTGCTGCTTGAGAGGCAGCCAATACAGCCTTGGCCCGATCCCGCTTGACAATATAATCAGTAGGATCAATTTCCAATAGAACATCGCCGGACTTTACCAACTGATTGTCTTGCACATTCAAGGCTTTCACATAGCCTTGTACTTTCGGACTTAACACTACTGTGCGGCCGTCAATGCCAGCGTCGTCTGTTGATACTTCACCGCGTTGTGAATAGTAATAGGCGCCGACCCCGCCAAGTACGAGCAAAAGTACGATCATAATTTTAACGAATTTTGTAGTAACTTTCATAATATCACCTTTTCCTAAATATTGAGATTCATATACTGGAGTAAATATAGCAGGATTTTCGCGAGAGGGAAGTTCCTTTATAAGGAGAGAAAAGTAGTGCAATAGGTAATGTTAGTGAGATGTTTACCTGGTAAACATCTCACTAACATTATTTTTCTTTTTCGATTCTATCAATGTACTCTTCGACTTCATGCATGATATCATGAAACATAAGTAATTCGGATTTTTGTAATGAATTGAATTTCTTAATAATACCCTGATCCAGTTTTTTGTGAAATTCAGTATGGCTTTGAAAAGCCATAAGCCCTTTTGGAGTAAGGGTAAAGAGAACCATTTTCTTATTGTTTTCTGCTTGATAGCGATAGATCAACTCTTTTTGGAGGAGCTTGCCAATAATCTTAGGAACCGCTCCCTTCGTAATACCTAATTTATTGGCGATTTCTGTAACATGGATTCCTGGATTTCGGCCAATAACGTCAATCATGTGGATTTCAGAGGCATATAAAACTTCGGTACCAAAAACTCGTGGCTCTGCCATAATTTCTGAGGCTTTATGGATCATTCGCAGCATTGTGTCCAGTACGCACTGACTTTGGTTAGGCATTTTCTTACTTCCTTTGCTATTATAAGATGCAATTTTTAATTTGCATAGTAGTAGTATACCAAGTAAACGATAGGTGTCAAGCATTAACTTTATTGCACAGTAAGTATGATAGGATGATAAGTAAAAAGTTCATTCTATTAATGGAATTAATTGTGAATTTGATTAAAATATGGTTTTATAGCGTATATATGAACCACAAAAACACAATGCCGCACTGCGGCACACAAAGGAGTGCACAAAAAAAAACACGAAGCCGCGAAGGCACGAAGAAGCGAAGGTAATAGGTCGAGAAAGTATGTTTACTTCGTGTTCTTCCTATTCTTCGCGTCTTCGCGATTCAAAAGGTCTTATTTTCAAAAAGCGTAGCAATGGCTACCGAATTGCTAGATTGATTATAGTATAATTGGCCTAATCAGAGTGCATGATAATCATAATCAGTAAGGGGTGACGTAATGGTTCGTTTAGGCATAGATATAGGTTATTCCACATTCAAATATATCATCTTAGATGACAATGAGCAGGAAATAGGTAGTGAATATTTGTTTCATCGCGGTAATATCGATACAGCATTTAGGAATATGCTGGAGAAAATAGAAAAGGAATATAAAGTCGAAGAGTTTTATTTTGGTATCACCGGCGAACAGGCAGAAGGAATGCCTGCTTTGAAGAACTATTACCTTAATGAAGTCACGGCGTTAATTGAAGGAGCTTTTGCCAGCAATGATTCTTTGCAGAGCATCATTGAGCTGGGAGCCCAAAAAGCGAAGTGTATTACAAATCTTTCGGCACAAGACCGAACACATATCAAATTTTCCATGAACTCAAGCTGTTCTGCCGGAACTGGATCTTTTTTGGAAGAACAAGTTTCACGGCTGGGAATTAGTCTGTATGAGTATTCCGATTACACGCAAAAAGCGACAACCATACCCCGGATTGCCGGACGATGCAGCGTGTTTTCTAAAACCGATATGATCCACCATCAACAGGAAGGTGTGAAAACCGAAGATATATTATTAGGACTAGCGTACGCTCTTGTGCGAAATTTTAAAGCCAATGTGGTACAAAAAGCGATTCTTGCAAAACCAGTTATGCTCACTGGAGGTGTAGTATATAACAAAGGCGTTATAAAGGCATTAAAAGAAGTATTTGCATTAGAAGATGAAGATATCTTGATACCAGAGCATTTTGATAAGATGAGTGCGTGGGGTGCAGCTCGTCTTGCAAATGAGAAAAAGCAGGTAGTAACGTTGGAAGAGCTTAAAAGTGCTGCTGGTTTTTCACATAAAAAGGATGCACGAAATGATGGTTATCCCGCCTTATATCCCTTCGGTCAAAATGAAAGCATTCATAAACATGACTGCCAGCATGTGGCTAACCGTTATGAGGGATATTTGGGAATTGACATTGGCTCTACCAGTACTAACCTGGTAGTAATCGATGATGAGAAACATGTGATTGCATACCGCTATTTGCGTACAAAAGGGAATCCCAGACAGGCTGTTCGCGAAGGAATGGATTCTTTGCAGGAACAGTTTGAGCATCGCCTTAGGATAAAAGGTATAGGCACTACGGGATCCGGGCGCTATCTCATTGGGAATGAATTAGAAGCAGCAGTCATTGTAGATGAGATTACTGCCCAAGCCAAAGGTGCGGTAGAGGCTGATCCTGAGGTGGACACTGTTTTTGAAATCGGCGGACAGGATTCTAAATATATCAGCATACAAAACGGTATGGTTGTGGATTTTGAGATGAACAAAATTTGCGCCGCAGGAACAGGATCATTTATTGAGGAACAGGCAAAAAAATTAGATATTCCTATCGAAGATTTCTCCCAGCTGGCGCTGAAAAGTGAAAACCCTTTGAATTTGGGAGATCGGTGTACGGTGTTTATTGAAGGAAATGTTGCCAAAGCCTTGGCAAGTAATGAAAGTAAGGAAGATATTGCCGCAGGACTGGCTTACTCCATTGTAAGCAACTATCTAAACCGTGTGGTGGGAAATAGAGCCATTGGTAATACAGTGTTCTTACAGGGAGGGATTGCTCATAATCAGGCGGTGGTCAACGCATTTCGCGGGGTTCTAAAACGTAATATCATCCTGCCGAAATTCTTCAGTGTGACAGGTGCATTAGGTACTGCACTTTTGGTTAAGGAGAAGTTGATCCAAATTGCTAACAGTGTCAGCAAAGAGGCTGATCGTTCTATCCCGCGAAATGTGGATCAGGAGATGGAAGGACTATTTCTAAAAGGTTATACCGGGGACATTGATGCTGCGAAGCTTACGATTGGTATTCCCAGAGTCTTATTCTTGCACAAATTGTTTCCTATGTTTCATGAAATCTTTAAAACACTAGGCTTTAATGTAGTTCTGTCCAAAGCAACCGATGAGGAAATTGTGGCTCTTAGCCAGGAGTATTCTCTGGAAGAAACCTGCTATCCGATTAAGCTGATCAATGGTCATGTAGCTTCTTTATTAAAACAAGGAGTCGATTATATTTTTCTGCCAAGTCTGTACACGATGAAGCATGATGTATCAAAATCCCGGGAAGATTATGCCTGCGTATACATGCAGACCGCCTCGCAGATTGTTTCCCATGTGATGGACTTAGAGAAAAAAGGTGTGAAATTATTAGCTCCAGCCCTTTCCTTCAAGTTCGGCAAAGTGTATATGATGAAGACTTTACTGCGTATGGGAAAGGAATTAGGGAAAAATAAAGGGCAGATGGTATTTGCCATTATGAAAGGCATGGCTAGGATGCAGGAATATGGCCGGGATGTGGAGGTCTTAAGCCAGGAATTGGTTAAGAGTCTTCAAGATGGGGAAAAGGCCTTTGTGATTATGACCAGAACCTATAATGTAGCCGATCCTGTACTGAATATGAAGATTCCCCAAACCTTAAGGAAGATGGGCTATAAGGTACTAAACCTTGCTAACATTCCGGCTTTTGACTACGATGTTTCAGAGGATCATCCCAATATGTATTGGCCCTTTGGACAACATATCTTAGCCGGAGCAAAAATTGTACGGGATATGCCTAATCTGTATCCCATCTATATTACCAATCATGGATGCGGTCCGGATACGGTGCTGAGTCATTATTTCAATGCCGAAATGCAGGGGAAACCATATTTGCATATTGAGGTTGACGAACACTCATCGAGTGTCGGGGTTATTACCCGGTTAGAAGCTTTTATCAATAGTTTGGATCATTATGATGCGAAAACCATAAAAAAATCAATACCTAATACCACCCGGAGTAAAGAAGAAAGCTTTCAGGGAAAACTGTTACTGCCAAATCTTTATCCCTATAGTCAAGTTTTATGTGAATGGTTTACATCCAAGGGAATTGCAGCAGATCTTTTACCGCCAACCGGCCAACAGTCATTAGAAGTGGGAAAAGGATTTACCAAGTCTAAGGAATATGTATCTATGTTTTCCTTATTGGGGGACATCTTCTACTATTTGGAGAAATCTGAAGAGAAGAGAATTAAGCTGTGGCTGCCCCAAAGTGAAGGCAGCGAGGTGTATGGTCAGTACGGAAGGCTGGTAAATGAAAAATTAAAAGGCGCAGGCTATCAAGGGGAAGTGATTTCTCCATTTATTGAAGATTTATTGGAAAGCAAAGAGTATGGTTATGACTTTGCATTAGGGGTTATGGCGGCTGATTTGGCTCAAGCTTCTGATCCAGTAGACCGGGAACTGATTTTGCTGAAAGTGCTGGATTTAATCAGGCACGGTGGGCTGAATGAACAGAACCTGATTCAGCTTTCTCAAGATGTGTATCAAAAATTACAGAATAAGACATATGATAAAAAGATCGTTGTTCTGGGAGAATGGAGCGTTATATTCAACGAATATCTAACGAATTCTCAATTAAAAGGTTTAGAGAAAAATCATAAATTGATGTACCAGCCTTTATCTGAGGTTCTACTGTTTACAGGGTATGAGAGCCTTAAGAAGAGTTCTAAGAACCGGAAAGGATTCAAAGAGCAGCTGGAGAGAGTAAAGCGTGTAATGAATAATATTTCCGATGGTTTGTCAGAATATAGTCCTTTTGATAGGAATATTGATGAGTTATTGAAAGAGGCTGATAGGAGGCTGCCCCTATATGCGGGAGGAGCGGGACGCTATCGACTTGCCAAGATCTTTCGCTGCCCAGAGCATGTGGATGGAATTTTGGCGGTGAGTTCCATGTATGAAAATACAGCTACCATACAGAAACTTCTGAGAGACAGAGATAAAGACGAGATTAAACATCCTGTACTTGACCTGGCTTTTGATGGATCGAGTCATAGTAATAATAAAGAGTTACTTGATACGTTTATGCATTATATATAAGACCTAGACGATACAATAAATTCGTAAAAGTGAAATACCCTGAAGACGATAACTCGTTTTCAGGGTATTTGCTCTATGTATAGAAAAGCATAAGTTTCTTTAATTTGAGATAGGGAAGAAGGCGTATAACAAAATCGTTGTAAGGAATAATAAAGAAGTAAATAGATAGCAGTCGATTGTGAAATACTCATATCTTAGAATTTTTATAGGAGATAAAGCAATTTACTGAAAAACAGAATAAAAGGGGAGACTAAAATGGATCATTCAATGTTTTGTTATCAGTGTGAGCAAACATTTGGCGGAAAAGGCTGTACGAAAAGTGGTGTTTGTGGAAAAACACCAGAAATTGCAAATTTACAAGATTTATTAATTTATCAGTTAAAGGGAATTTCTTGCTATGCCAAGCCTTTAATCGAGCAAGGAAAGAAAATTGATCAGGAAACTGTAAAATTTGTAGAAAATGGCTTGTTTACAACCTTAACAAATGTAAACTTTGATGCTCAGGTGCATGTGAATTTAATAAAGGAATCACAAAAGATAAAAGAAAAGCTGAGAAATTTGGCACCAGAGGGGCAATATCCAGAAGCAGCTACTTTTAATGTGAGTAATACCAAAGAAGAAATGCTAAAAGAAGCAGTGAAGGCTGGAATTATGTATGATCAGAATCTGGATGCTGATATCAGGTCCCTGCGTTCCACGATATTATTTGGACTAAAAGGTATTAGTGCCTATGGACATCAAGCCAGATTTATTAAATACAATAGTGATCAAGTAGACCAATTCTATTTCTTAGGGTTAGAAGCTACGACGAATGATCGTTTAACACTTGAAGAAATGATACGGATGGTAATGAGAACCGGGAACATGAGTGTAGAAGTAATGAAGGTGCTGGATGAGGCCAATACTACAACATACGAAAATCCTTCTCCTCATAAAGTGAATGTGAATGTGAAGAAAGGTCCATTTATCATTATATCCGGTCATGATCTAAGAGATCTAGAGATGCTGCTTGAGCAAACAGAAGGCAAGGGCATTAACATTTATACCCATGGTGAAATGCTGCCCGCCCATGGATACCCTGCACTGAAAAAATATAAGCATTTAGTCGGCAACTATGGTTCTGCCTGGCAAAATCAGCAGAAAGAATTTGATGAAATACCAGGATGCATTTTAATGACAACGAACTGTTTGATGAGACCGAGAGAAACTTATAAGGATAGAATCTTTACGACGAGTGTTGTAGGCTGGGATGGAGTAAAATACATTGGGGCCTCTGGCGACGGAACTAAGGATTTTAGTGAAATCATTAAGAAATCACTGGAGCTGGGTGGATTCAAAGAAGAGGAAGAGAAAAAAGAAATCCTCGTTGGTTTCGGACATCATGCAACATTATCCCATGCCGAAGCCATTGTTAATGCAGTTAAGGAAGGAAAATTAAGACATTTCTTCTTAATCGGCGGCTGTGATGGAGCAAGACCAGGCAGAAGTTATTATACCGAGTTTGCCCAAATGGTTCCTGAGGATTGTGTCATTCTCACGTTAGCTTGCGGTAAGTACCGATTTAACAAATTGGATTTTGGAACGGTGGCTGGCTTGCCAAGATTACTCGATATCGGACAATGTAATGATGCCTATTCAGCAGTTCGAATCGCTACAGCATTAGCTGATGCTTTTGATACCGATGTCAATTCTTTGCCGCTTTCCATTATACTATCCTGGTATGAGCAAAAGGCTGTTGCTGATTTATTAGCATTATTATCACTAGGGATCAATGGAATGTATTTAGGACCAAGTTTACCAGCCTTTATATCCCCCAATGTGCTGCAATACCTTGTGGAAACCTTTGCTATAAAACCAATCAGTACACCTGAGGATGATTTGAGAAGTGCGCTTAAGCAGGCCAATTAGTAAGATATTCACATTAAAATTTGTTTCGACTCATCTATGCCAATTAAATTTAAACCTACAAGAAAAACCTGCGATTTTAGCGGGTTTTTTGCTTTAATTTGTTAAATTTATTATGGATTGCTTTTTATAGGGAGAGAATATTTAGGAAAACTATATTTTCCCTAAAATGCTTTTAATTTCCAGAGAGGAGAAGTGTGCAGTGTTGTAGAACGTTGCATAAAGATGACTCGTTGTGGAGTATTTTATCGATTGGGATTTCTGCGAGGCTGTGTAGAGGCATAATGCTGTTTCTATTTGTAAAAGGAGAGAGAATATTGACAAAAAATAATTCCGGTGACAAAGCCCATAACCAGCAATCTGGAAGGCAATCTTTTGGGGCTGCCGCTAGGCTTGCTTCGACAACAGGATGTACAGATGCTAACCAATTCCAGCGGCAAGATTGTCTGATCGTCGGCATTGGAGCTTCTGCTGGAGGGCTGCAGGCCCTGTTGCAGTTATTTGAGGGTATGGCGGAAACAACTGGCATGGCTTTTGTCGTTATTCAGCATTTGGATGCCAACAATGACAGTGCCTTGTCGGACATTTTGGCAAAGGCGACAGCTATGTCTGTCTGCGAAGTAAGAGATCATGCTGTCGCGCAGCCAAATCAAGTTTATGTTATTGCACCTGGAACAGAGCTACGTGTTTTGAATGGAGTGCTGACTACCGTACCGCAAAAAAGCGGTGTGGGGCGGTATACGCCCATCGATTCTTTCTTCGAATCACTGGCTATGGATAGAGAGAGCAAGGCTTTCGGTGTGATTTTGTCTGGAAACGGCGCAGATGGTGCGCAAGGGATAAAAGCAATAAAGGCTGCTGGCGGTATTGCCTTTGCCCAAACTCCTCAGTCAGCGAAATATGACAGCATGCCGTGCAGCGCAATCGCTACCGGTATGGTAGATTTTATTTTGGAGCCACTGCAAATTGCAGGTGAACTTTCACGTCTTGGTCAATCCCAGATGATTACAAGTTCGATATCGGAAGACATCGAGCTGTTCCCCGACGGAGCGGAGGCACTTGATCGAATTATCGCTCTGCTACGCAAAGTCAGCGGCATTAATTTCGCTGAATACAAGCAGTTTACTATAAAAAGGCGTATTATGCGCCGAATGGTTTTACTCAGAATAGAAAAGCTTGATGATTATATTGCTTATCTATGGGAAAACGGCGCAGAACTTACCGCTTTGCAGCAAGATATGCTGATCAATGTCACGAAATTTTTTCGTGACCAGCAGGCCTTCGACACTTTGAAAGAGGTGGTTTTTCCATCCATCGTGAGTACTGCCGTGCCAAATGTACCTATCCGGCTGTGGGTACCCGGGTGTTCAACTGGCGAGGAGGCCTATTCACTAGCCATAGCTTTACTGGAGTTTTTGGAGGACAACAACGTCAACCAGCGAATCCAGATCTTCGCTACGGATATTAATGAAATCGTTATCGAAAAAGCGCGGTCTGGAATCTATCCTAAGACGATCATGAGCGATGTTTCTCCGGCACAGATCAGCCGCTTCTTTGTCGAGGTGGAACAGGGCTATCAGGTTAGTAAGAGAATTCGTGACATATGCGTATTCGCTAGGCAGGACATCGGGCAGGACCCGCCTATTTCCAGAGTGGATCTCATCAGTTGCCGCAATGTAATAATCTATTTTGGTCCGGCATTGCATAAACGAATTTTTCCGATTTTTCATTATGCCTTAAATCCCAATCGTTTTCTGATGTTAGGTTCATCAGAATCCATAGGTGTATTTGCTGATTTGTTTGGTTTGGTGGATAAAAAACATAGGATTTACACGAAGAAATCGGTAACCACTCCTATGGTATTTGATTTTTCTGCCATTGAGCATGCGGCATCCATCCAAAATCGTCGCACGGCTGATGCAGACGGATTTAGCGGCGATTCCTGGATGGAAGTACATAAAGAGGCTGATCGGATCGTTCTCGGAAAATATGCTCCATCTGGTGTCATTATTAACAGCAAGTTGGATATTATCCAGTTTCGGGGGCGTACTGGTGTGTATCTTGAACCTGCACCAGGAATGCCCAGCGTAAATTTACTGAAGATGGCTCGGGATGGATTGTTTACCGGATTGCGGGCAGCTGTTAATCAAGCCAAAAAAGAAAATGCAATGGTCAGAAAAGAAGGATTGCACCTTTTTAAAAATGGATATTCACTCTCGATTAATGTTGATGTTGTTCCTATTAATGGTCCATTTCAAAGAGGCGAATACTTTCTGGTATTGTTTCAGGATGCTGCATCTCATACCGAGCTTTATAGTGCAGTTGAAAGTGGCACTTCACAGGAAATTCTTCAACCAGGAGCTGCAGAGGAGGCACGGCGTTTAAAACAGGAAGTTGCTGCTACAAAAGAATATTTGCAGTCGATTATTGATCAGCATGAAGTAGTCAATGAGGATCTCCGGTACGCCAATGAGGAAGTACAATCGAGCAACGAAGAGCTGCAGAGTATGAATGAAGAGATGGAGACTGCAAAAGAGGAACTTCAGTCGACAAATGAAGAGTTGATGACCCTGAACGAAGAACTAAGAACCCGTAATATGGAATTGAATCATGTCAACAATGATATGATCAATCTTCTTCGCAGCATTAACCTCCCTGTTCTTATACTCAGCAGCGATTTACGCATTAGACGTTTCAACTCACTTGCAGAAAAGGTATTCAATTTGATAGGGGCTGATGTAGGACGACCGATCGGTAATATTAAACCAAACATCGATGTTCCTGATTTGGAGCAAGTGAGTTTACAGGTAATTGATACTCTAAACAGTACGGAGCAAGAAGTTCAAGACCGAACAGGCCACTGGTACTCCATGCAGATACGTCCCTATCGGACTACGGATAACAAGATCGACGGCGTTATCATCACTTTTGCTGATATTGACGCTATCAAGCGAAGCATTAGAGTTATCCAGGAGGCTCGGGAATACGCCGAAGCCATTGTGGAAACGGTAAGGCATCCTATGGTGGTTCTTAATGCTGACTTGCGCTTGAAAACAGCTAATAAAGCTTTTTATCAAATTTTTCAAATGACACCTGGAGACTTGATTGGGCAATCCATTTTTCAAATCAAAGACAGTCAGTGGAACCTACTTGAACTGTACACCCTGTTGGCGGATCTTCTCGACCATGACACGGCGTTCGAAGATTTTGCGATCACTGGCGATTTACCTGATGTCGGGAATTTAACAATGCTGATTAATGCCCGGCGGATTGTAAACTTGCACGATAATGCAAAATTGATTCTGATGTCTTTTGAAACAATTGCTTTGCAGACCGAATAACAGTAAATCAAAAAGAAAAAGGTAAAAGTACACACTAGGAGCAGAGAAACAACGCGTTTGGTCAATAGGAGGAGAATATGGACTTAGAAATTCAGTGCAGGACGATGCAAGAAGCTCTGGGGGAGTTGGAGGAGTCACGCAATCGCTATGCTGATCTTTATGATTTTGCGCCAGTGGGTTATGTGACTTTCGATAAAACGGGCTGTATCAGTGAGATTAACCTTGCTGGCGCAGCCCTGTTAGGTATGGAACGACCCCAGCTACTCGGAATGCCAATGTCTGTTTTTCTTGCGAAAGGAAGTTATAAGCTTTTTTTTGACCATCTGCGAACATGCCGGATAACTGGTAAAAAAGTCATTACTGAATTAGGAGTTATACCTCGAAACACTGGGATGATCCATGCTCAAATTATTAGTATGCCGCTGCCGGGTGCTGGCGATTATGGATCAAAATACAGATCGATTATAGCTGATATTACGGAACGTAAGCTGATGGAAAAAGAGATGTCTCGGATGGAAAGGTTAAACTTAATTGGGGAAATGGCTGCTGGTATTGCCCATGAGATCAGGAATCCTTTGACGACGGTAAGAGGTTTCTTGCAGTCCTTTATGCGGAGGACGGAATTTGCACATTTTAATTCCCAGCTCAATTTGATGGTCACCGAACTAGATCGAGCCAATTCCATTATTACGGAATATCTTTCCCTGGCGAAGAATAAGCCCCTGGATCAATCCCCCCAGAACCTGAATGAGATTATTAAAAATATCCTGCCATTAATGGAGTCTGATGCGCTGCTTAATGAAAAGTGGATTGTTACGGAATTGACTGATATTCCTCCTTTACTTTTGGATGCCCAAGAGATGCGCCAACTCATCCTCAATTTTGTCAGGAACGGCTTGGAAGCCATGGCACCGGGAGGAAAATTGACGATTAGTACGTTTGTGGAAGGCAAGCAAGTGGTTTTATCCATTCAAGACCAAGGCACGGGAATTCCGATGGAAATAAAACAAAAATTAGGTACCCCCTTTTTGACGACGAAAGAAAATGGTACTGGTCTGGGATTGCCAATTTGCTTCAGCATAGCGAATCGGCATAATGCAAAAATCGATATTAAGACGGGAGACGCTGGGACCACTTTTATGGTGAATTTTTCGTGGTCGTAATAGTATTTCCAATAGGAGATCGATAAAAAAGAGGATAAATGCGTAAAGTCGTGATAGAATTGTCATAATGTCGGATTCATTATGAACAAGAAAGTAGGAAATAATAGGATGCAATTTGCGATAACAGAAAAATTTCACGAGAAGTATTTAGAAGATGTAACTATGGAACTTAGTCAAGATCGTCTATGGAGAAAGAGGCTTTTTGAGGGGCAATATCATGAGCCGTTTTTAGCAACATATAAGGAATTAGAAGAACTTCCTTGCCAGCTATGGACGATCTTTTCCCAATACGGCTTGGAATTTTTGGTTTCAAAGGTTAAATCCTGTCCTGAAAAATTTGATGAAGATTTAATCATCTTCAAATTTGAAGCAAAAGGATTTTCACATCTAGTGCGTTATTCAGGCAATGGTCGAAATGATTTTGAATGAATTTAGTTTAGTGAAATAATGTAATCCATAAATGGTGCAATGGTTTTTCTTTGATCCAAAGGAATGGGATATTCTTATAATTGTAAAGCCGCTAATCATCTACCTTTTAAGGAAGAATTAGCGGCTTTTACGATTTAGTTACATCTCGTTTGTTATATTACAATCTTGTTCATTTTATTTGCAAGTAGGTGAATTCCCATTTTTTCATTCATACCAATTTTTAGTAATCACCGAGGTCAAGATAATGATCTAGGATGGCTAAACTTTGGAGGGTGCTTGGTTTTGGATATTTGTGAGTGAGTTTGTAACAAATGATATCTGGTGGAGGATCAGATAAGTGATAATAGGAAAATCTCCCCTCTTTTAAAGCTGATTTTGCGATCCACATTGGTACGATTGCCCATTGGAGAGGATGCTGCAAAAGTGTAAATAATAGTTGAGCGCTTTCTAATTTAATTCTTGATAGGCAAAGGGGATTCCACCAGCGATCATGCCAAATCTGAAAAAGTGGTCCCCAAGGAACATATAGTTCATAGTTTGGATCTAGCTCATTGGGATTGATTAGCTTTGCGTTACCATCAGATGGTTCTCCCATGCGTAGAACTACCATTGGTGCGGTCAGGAAGCGCTCAACTTTTACTCCGGGAAGGGTCTGTTCTCTAAGCGCAAATCCGACATGTATTTGTCCCTTTTCGACTTCTTCGTAAAGGGGGATAGAATGTAGTGTATGAATTTCTAAGATCACTGGTGGTTGATGTTGGGTCATTGCGCTGAATACTGGCGGAAAAACAAAAGTATTGAGACTATTTACGGTACCGAAGGATAAGGAAAGTTTCGGACCTTGTGATTTTAAAATTTGAGTTTCCAGCCAGAGGGAATTCCATCTTTCAGCCAACTGTAAGAATTCTGCACCCATAGGTGTTAAGCTAATTTCTTTGATTCCTTTGCCGCGCTCAATTAATGTTGCCCCCATCATTTCTTCTAGTGTTTTAAGTCTGTGACTAACGCTAGATTGTGCAAGGTGTAGCTTCTCGGCTGCCCGACTCAAACTCTGGGTACGTACGATGGCTAAGAAGGCTTCAATTCCAAGTGTATACACGGCTGCACCTCTTAAATATAGAATATATAGATATTTAATAGAAAATCAATTCATTTTACTATGATTCGTCTATAATTTAAAATTATAATAGTTAAAAGATTTTGTCAATAGATATACTATTCGATTGAGTCGGCTGACAAGAAAAGATTGCTTCAAAATAGTAGTAAGAGGGAGGAATAGATATGAAAAATGTGGGATTTCGAATTTATAGCAACATAATGAGACCCCCAAAGGAACTAGTAGAAGGATTTAACGGAATTCCAGTGGCAAACATTGCAGATAATATGAACCGGATGTCCTGTATCGATTCTAGAATTCGGAATATGAATGAAACTCCACTGCTAGGGACTGCTTTCACGGTAAAATCCAGACCGGGAGATAATCTAATGCTAAATAAAGCAATTGATATGGCTGCGCCTGGCGATGTAATTATCGTAGATGCTGCGGGTGAAACGAGCAATTCAGTTACTGGTGAGATGATGATTACTTGGGCACAACAAAGGGGAATTGCTGGTTTCATTATTGACGGCGCCGTCCGCGATGCAGCAATCATAAGAAAAATGAACTTTCCTGTTTATGCAGCAGGCGTAACGCCGAAAGGACCATATAAAGATGGACCTGGTGAAATTAACGTTTCCATTTCATGCGGTGGCGTTGTGATAAATCCAGGAGACATTATAGTAGGTGATGGGGATGGGGTAGTTGTAATTGATCCTAAAGATGCTCCAGAACTTTTGGAAAAGGCCAAAGCAACGGTAGTGAAAGAAATGGATATGATGAAAGCCATTAAAAACAAGACATGGGATAGAAGATGGGTTGACAAAGTGCTTCATGATAAAGAATGTGATTATATTGATTCAGACGAAATGTAAATCCATATAATTACATGGGAATAGTGGTAAATTAATATATTACTATAACAAGGAGGAAAAAATGTCTCAAAACGTAGCAAATGTCATAACAGAAAAACCAACTAAGTTTCGATGGGTTGTTGCAGGACTTATTTTTTTAGTATATACAGTGGCGGCTGCTGATCGTGCAAACATCGGAATTGCTCTGCCATTTATCCGCAAAGAGTTTCATATGAGCAATACAGAAGCGGGAGGCCTTGTTAGTCTCTTTTTGCTGGCATATGCGATTGCGCAGATGCCTTCTGGTTTTGCATATAGTAAATTTGGAGTACGGAGAATATTTTCTTTTGCAATGATTGCCACATCTATTTTCACCGGATTAATAGGAAGTTCAAGTTCACCTTTGATGATGAAAATATATCGCTTTGGTCTTGGATTAGCAGAAGGACCGCTGCCTATTGGGATTACGTCCACTATTAATAACTGGTTTCCACCCCGGGAAAAGGGATTTGCAACCGGCATATTCCTTTCCGCTGCCAAGTTTGGACCGGTAGTGGTTCCGCCCTTATGCGCTCTGATTATTCAGCAGTCCAGTTGGCATTATATTTTTTATTGGTTTGCTTTGCCAGGTATATTCCTTTCCGTGATTTGGTATATTTTAGTAAAGAATCATCCGTCGGAAAGTCCTCATTGCTCTTTGACCGAAGTGAAGTATATTGAATCTGAACAGTTGAGTCAAAAAGCAATAGTACAAAAAAGGCCATACTCTCTTAAATGGCTGGATCAATTAATTCGAGCACGGAAAGCTAACCCTTTAGATACGAATGCGAGAGTATTCCGTTCTTGGGATATATGGGGAAGCACCCTTGCATATTTTTTTGTTCTCGGTATTGTCAATGTACTATTGGCCTGGATTCCTACCTATTTAATTAATGTTAAACATTTTACCATCATGAAAATGGGTTTTGTTGCTTCAGCACCTTGGGTGGGAGCGGTAATCGGTAATTTGGTAGGGGGATGGTTTTCTGATAAGGTGTTAAACAAACGGCGCAAGCCGCTCATGATGATGACTTCATTATCTACCACCTTTATGATGTATGCATTAACAAATGCACCTAATGATCCTATTTTCCTCGGTTCGCTTTTGTTTTTAACGGGTATTTTACTCAATGTTGGCTTTTCCGCCTATATGGTATATCCCATGGGGCTGACGACTAAAAAAACATTTCCGATTGCTTCCTCCATCATTAATACCGGCGGACAGCTTGGCGGCGCTTGTGCCCCACTGATTACGGGCATGATTCTTGATGCATACAGCTGGGATGCAGTATTCATGTTTTTAGCTGCTAGTTCCTTTATTAGCCTGTTAGTTGTATTAACCATAACAGAACCTGTCGAGGAGCCTTTGAATATATAAGCTGAATAGGGCAAACTGCTGTATATTAAAAGTGTTATAAATCGTTATGGAGTAAAAGCAATAGCATCTTTGCCTAATATAATAAGAAACATTAAGTCAGAAACCTAAAGAAGCCAAGAAGTTATGTCTTCTTTAGGTTTTTTATTGTATTAAAGTTAGGAACGTGTTAGTTTGCTGTTATTGTTTTTGGTATTTTACAATATTATAATTAGGGACAATAGTAGAAATTTAAGAGGTGGTAATATGAAAAAACAAAGTATCGTGATGTTAATAATGCTCTTTTTTATGGTAGGTTCGGCTGCAGCTTGTGCCAAAAAAATACAACCGGCTGAGGTGTTGGATGTTGCTGCTGTCAATGTGAATGAATTTTTCCAAAAGAATGAAGGAACATTCGTCCTCAAAGATTTAGAATCAGGAAAAATGTTTATTTATAACAACGAGAGAGTCAAAGAGCAAAGAACCCCAAACTCTACATTTAAAATTATGAATTCATTAATTGGTTTGCAGGTAAAAGCAGTTAAAGATGAATATGAGATTAAACATTGGGATGGAACTAAACGCACATTAGATAACTGGAATCAAGATCATACTCTTGCTTCTGGCATGAGAAATTCTGTTGTCTGGTATTATCAAGAAATGGCTCGTGATATTGGTGAAGGGCGTATGCAGGAATGGCTGGACCGGTGCTCTTATGGAAATCGTAACATTAGCGGGGGCATTGATCGGTTTTGGCTCAATAGCTCATTGAAGATTTCTCCATTAGAGCAGGTTAATTTTCTTGAAGGGTTATATCGGGAAACTCTTCCCTTTGATAAAGGTGTAATGAAAACCGTTAAACGGATCATGATTCAGCAGGAAGGTGATGAGTACATACTATATGGAAAGACAGGAAGCTCAGGACTTGAAGATGGCTTGTCAACAGGGTGGTTCGTAGGTTTTGTTGTTATAAAGGGACACCCTTATGTATTTGCCGCTAATCTTGACAGCCAGGAAGAAATTGCAGGTCCAGTCGCTAAAAAGGTGACGATAGGGATTCTTCAGAAATATAATTTGGTTACCCGATAGCAGTTGACAGTTGCCGAACCCGGTAAGATACAATCGTAGTCAGGCAGTCTTTTTAGTATTGAAAGAGCGGGACTAAAAGAGTATAGTAAAATAAAAGGACTGCGACTATGGAGGGGTGGTTTTGCAATTGCGTGCTTGTCTTATAGTAGAAAGAGGAGAACCTTACGAAGCGGGCACTCGCATCGAATTTCTTAAGGACGAATTATATCTTGGCCGTTCCAGTCTTGATCATCAAGTCGATGTGAGTTTTTCCAATCAATTGATATCTCGTAAGCACTGCTATATTGTACAGAATGAAGAAGATATAATACTGTGTGATTTAGGCAGTAAGCATGGCACAATGATAAATGGAAAAGCAATTACTCCTTATGAAAAGCATATTCTTCATAGAGGGGATACAATCAGCTTGTCGATGGGGATTGCCGCAATCCGAATTGTCAGCGCTTCCAAGAATGAAGAAACAATGGATTTAAGTCAAACACAATCCATGTTTTTGAAAAGGGATACTTCAATTACTGTGGAGTGCGCTAAGTGGGAATGCCGTATTGATGGTCAGTTGGTTAGCTTGACAGAAAAAGAATGGCGCTTCTTTAAGCTGCTATATGACCATGCCAATACAGTAGTGACCTATGATGAAATCAGGGCGGCGGTATGGCCGGAAAGAATTCTTGGCAAAAGTACACTTCCTGATGCAGGAGTCGATGAAATCAACGTGTTGATTTATCGTGTGCGCAAAAAACTGGGCAAACGGTCGGAAATGTTAAAAGCAATGCGAGCTCGCGGATATGTGCTGAATTTATAAGATTATAGTAGAGAAAAAAAATGTAACAATTAAGAACCTGTGAATATTGCGGGTTCTTTTTTCGTAGAGCATGTATCATTAAGCAGCAGTTTGTCATTGCGAGCATAGGACACAATCCCCTGCTTGCTAAAAAATTGCTTGAATCTGTCCCAATGACGAAATACTATACAACATTTTTGTATAGTAGAAAGAGCATAAAGTTTTACTGATAAAATTAATAAAATGTTAACTTGAAAATAATAGTTAACGTTAATTTTTGTGTTATCTTTTAATTACCGATATAAAAATTGTTTTATTTCGAGAGTCATATAAGTGAATCCTGTCAGTCATTGGTAAGACGATTGTGTTAGGAGGAGAATTCTTTTGAGTTATTTACATCGTTCAGAAATCAAGCTTGGAATGACTCTTAATCAAGTACTGGTAAGTCCGGATGGTAATATGGTTCTTGGTCAGGGGACCGTGATGAATGAGTATTTACTATCGTGTTTAAGAGATTGGAATGTGAAGGGTGCCGATGTGATCCAACAAGCCGAGGTTGAATTTAATCTTGCTGAGATTGAAAGAATGATTTCTGATATTGTGGTATCTTTAACTGATAACGCATCAATTGAAACCCATTTGCAAAGCGCTGCCCAGGTGCATTCTGAAATAGAAACAGAATTAAAAGGGATTTTCTTACGTGCCAGGTATCAGGGAATCATACCCTTAGACACCATTATTAGTTTGGTCAATATGAGAATATATCCAAGTCTGTCCCGAAAGGATTCTTTCATACAACTACATACTGATGGAGCTGCTGAAGATTATCTCTACAGGCATGCATTAGATGTTGCTTTTCTTTCCGGTTATCTTGGACGCTGGCTTGGTTATGGTGACAGTGAGATCTGGAATCTTACTTTAGCCGGTTTATTGCATGATATTGGAAAAACTCGAATTAAATTTGAAATGTTAAGTAAACCGGATAAATTGAACTTGGAAGAGTTCAATATTGCGAAATTTCATGCGAATTATGGCTATCAACTGCTGGCACAGACCGGCATTGTACCGAATGTAGTCTTAGATGCTGTTATTCAGCATCATGAAAGAATGGATGGATCAGGGTATCCTTATGGGCGCAGCGGCACAGAGATTAGTATGCTGGCCAGGATTGTTGCCGTAGCTGATGTATACGATGCTCTCATTAGCAATCGCTACTACCGAAAGGGTGTTTCACCAAGAGAAGCAATCAAAATCATGATGTTCCAGATGGAGGGGCAATTGGATACTCACGTCTTGGCTTGCTTAATCGAGTATGTGGGGAAACTTGATGGGACAAATGCACTGTTGATTTTTCATGACCTAGCAATGTAGAAGCCTAAAATCTTCGCGTCTTCGCGGTTCAATGGTTCTATTTTTTTAGTATGCTTTCAGAGTTTTTTTTATAAGGAGAGGATTTTTTTGCAGAAGCCGTTAAAGATTTTAATTAGCGATGATTCTTTGTTGTTACGAAAAAAACTAAGAGAAGAGTTAGAGAAACTAGGCTGTCAGGTATTTGAAGCTAAAGATGGACAAGAAGTAATCGAAGCATATAGCCGATTTCGTCCTGATGGAGTTTTTATGGATATTGTCATGCCAAAAGCCAATGGTATCGATGCATTGAAAAAGATTAAAGAAATAGATCCAGAGGCAAGGGTTATTATGCTTTCCTCGACAGGTACTGCTGTCAATTTACTAGAGGCTCTTAAATTAGGTGCAATTGATTTTATTCAGAAACCATACAATAGTAGTCAAATCGTGAAAGCGGTAAATGACATCATTCGAAAGGAGAGCTAAATGTTTAGTCAATTTTTTGCTCAATATATATTAAATAAAGGGTTGTTAACACCAAGTCAAGTGCAGGAAGCTCTTGAAAATAGACGTGCAGTACAAGTGAAATTAGGCGTATTGGCCATTAACCAAGGCTTTCTAACTGCTGAGCAGGTAGAAGAAATTCACGGGCTGCAACAGCGGATTGATAAACGATTTGGTGAGATCGCCTTAGATGAAGGCTATTTGTCAGAAGAGCAATTGATCACTTTGCTGGATACGCAAGAAAATGATCATCTCAATTTTGGCCAGACATTAGTCGATAAAGGTTATATGACGTTAGGGCAGCTGGAGAATGTTTTAGAAGAGTACAAAGCAGAAGGCAGCCTAGACAAACAGCCCGATGCATCCTATCTTAAGGAACAAATTCGGACTCAATTAAAAATCCCTCAAAATGATGAGAATGTAGAATTGTATTATGACTACATATCACTTTTTCTTCGGGCTATGGTCCGCTTTTTAGATACCAGTCCTTTGCTGGCAGCAATTGCTTATGAACATGATGCGAATCAATGGTTTGTTTCACAAAGCATGACGGGAGACATCATTTTGCATAGCAGTTTTACTGCCGAAGAGAGCGTATTATTGGAAATAGCATGCCGGTATAGTGGAGAAAAAATTTGTGAAATGGATGAGCTGGCCATTGATAGTGCAGGAGAATTTTTAAATGTTACTAATGGTCTTTTTTGCATTAATCTTTCCAATATGGGACTCGATCTTGATTTACATCCTCAACGAGTTACGAGAGGTGCTGCTTTTAGGGGGAAATCGAATTATGCAGTGGCGATTGATACTGACTTTGGCAGGATCAATCTAGTGATGGCCGGAGCATAATCACTTTTCTTATAGAGGAAAATATACGATCAGTGCGAATACTTTCCTAGAGCAGAGAGGAGTGACAAGATGAAGAAAAATAGTGAGGTTTTAAAGCACAAGGTGAAAGCGGTTATTTTTGATCTGGATGGAACGTTAGTGGACAGTGAGCCTAATTACTCCAAAGCAGATAATGTGTTATTGAGGGAATATGGGATACCAGCATTGAGTGAGGAAATGAAAAGGAAATATGTTGGTATTGGAACACGAGAAATGATGGAAGATGTCAAAGGGATATATGGGCTGAATGAGTCGATCGATATGTTAGTAACCAAAAAGAATCAATATTACCTTGAGATTGCCAAAGAAAATACGATTGTTTTTCCTGAGATGTATCGGTTTTTACAATTTCTAAAAGAAAAAAACTATCCTTTAGCCATTGCTTCCGGTTCATCTCCAGAAATCATTGACATAATTTTAGCCATTACGAATCTGACAGAATATTTTGATGTAATTCTATCGGCAGATGAAGTGGCAAAAGGAAAACCTGCGCCGGATGTATTTTGGGAAGCTGCCAAACGACTGGGCGTACCCTTTGAAAATTGCTTGGTAATGGAGGATTCAGTACATGGGGTGGAGGCTGCGAAAAGTGCTTCTATGTATTGTATGGCATTGCCTTACATGATGGAGGAGCCTTTTGACAACAGCTTTCTCATGGCAGATGTGTTATTTAAGCAGGGAATTAATGGATTCCGGGCAGAAGAAGCAATTGATTGGCTGCGAAAAAACAGCTAGAAATTGAATGTTCCTGTCTTGTAATATGTATTTCAATAGATAGGCGGATAAAAATGCTACATTTTTATCCGCCTATCTTTTAAGCATAGAAAAGTCTTTTAAGGAGAACGTAAACACATATCTTCGCGGTTCAAAAGCTTTTAATTTTGAATAAATTCTTTTTATCGTGGCAATAATAGGCTCATTACGTTTGTACCTAACGAGGTAAAGATGGCTTATGTAATTGGTTGTCTCATGGCGGCGCTGAGCTTTTTATTAAATAAGATATTATTGAAATATGTAGGAATGAAAGCGGTTATTAGCTATAGTCCAGTAGTAGAAGAAGTAACAAAGAGCCTTTGCTCTTATTATCTTGCTGCAGATATTATCGTGACTCACGTGGTATTTGGAATGTTAGAAGCAGGTTATGACTGGTATAATACCGCTGATGGACAACGAGGTAAATGGGCTGCATTATTCAGTATTATCGGTCATAGTCTATTTGGATGTTTGACTTTTTTAGCACTATACATAAGCAGCAGTATTTGGATTGCCATACTCGTGGCAAGTTGTGTACATGTAATGTGGAATGTTACCTTAATCCGTTTGTCGTCTCAAAAATGAAATACCACCTCTTCTTAATGACAGACTTATTATCGAAAAGGAGGAAGCCTTTTTTATGAAAATCTTTTATAATTGTGCACATTGTGGAGCTGCGATTGATGTAATTGAAGTAGATCAAGTAGATGAAGTTAAGTTTGGCTTTGATTGCTTGACGGCTGAAGAGCGTCAAGATATAATAAAAGTTGATACGAAAGAAAATACCATGCATGTTCATTCCTTGTGCGATCAGTGTATAGAGACTTTGGGACTTCATGAAAAAAAAGCGGTTCAACAGCAAATCAATTTTTTACATTAAAAAAAATGGATTAAATCAATAAGGTTCGAAGTATAATGAAGTAATGATGCAGGGCTTTAGCAACAGCTAAAGCCCCTTTTTACCTTTTCACTTTAGGGCTCCAAGGTTTTTCTATGCACAAAATTGTACAGTGTGAAATGCTTTCTTATAATAGGAAGAGGTGCTATGAACAAATTATTTGAAATTATGAAACAAGATCCTGGAATGAAGCGGGTTATTGCCGTTTCCCAATTGACTGCGAGTCAAAGCCAAATCTATGGCGTAACAGGTGTGCAAAAAAGCGCGTTATTAGCAGCGGCATATCAGTCTGCTCCTAAGCCTACTGTGATTGTTACTGGTAATCATGAGTCGGTAGAACAGCTGCGCGCAGATTTTGCCACGCTGCTTCCCAATACTCTTGTTCTCGAACTGCCGGCTTTAGATATTATTACATTTACAGCGGTTGCAAAAGGTGTTGAGTTGGCAGCTCAGCGTATGGATGTTTTGGGGCGGCTGATCCGAGGGGAAAATATAATCGTCTTAGCCACGCCTGAGGCAGCAATGCAAAGAGTACTGCCCCGGGAACACTTTGAAAATAATCGCATTACAATTAGTAACGGATCAGAGATGATACGTGAAGATTTGCTAGAGTCGCTGGTACGTTTTGGCTACGAACGGGTGGATCAAGTGGAGGGGCTTGGTCAGTTTAGTGCCAGAGGCGGTATTGTTGATATTTTCCCCATCAGCAGTAAAGTACCGATTCGTTTAGAGTTATTTGGTGATGAGGTGGATTCCCTGCGGGAGTTTGATCTTGCCTCACAGCGATCGATGCACGCCGTAGAGCAAGTGGATATTCTTCCCCTATCTGAGATTGAAAAAAGTGGAACTCCAACGGTGTTTTTATCGTATTTACCAGCAATTTCAACCATTGTGTTTGACGAGACTGCTCGTATCCGCGAACAGATGGGGAAACTGGTAAAAGAAAATCCAGAGATTAAGAAAAGCACTTTTACGTGGTCAGATATAGTATCGGTGGCAGGGCATTACAATGTGTTATATCTTTCCTTAATGCTGCAAAAGATTCCTTATACCCAGCCTGATGAAATTATTAGTATTACAGCCAAAGGCATTGTGCCTTTTCATCGTCAAATGGATATGCTGATTGCGGAATTAAAAAATTGCCAGGAGCATAAGTCTTACCCTATTATTTTTATGTCTAATCAGGAAAAGGCCGTATCGCTGCAGCATACCTTGGCGGAGGAAGGTCTTTCTGCCGTTTTTTCTGATGTCATCCATACTTTGACCGAAGGTACTGTATTAATAACGGTTGGACTACTCTCAGCAGGCTTTGAACTGCCTCAAGCCCATCTTTTAGTAATTGCAGAAAAAGATATTATGGGCCGCCAGAAGAAAAAACCTCGTCCCAGAGTAGGGAAAGGTCAACAAATTGCTTATTTTCGTGACATTAAGATTGGCGATTATGTCGTTCATATCAATCATGGGATTGGCAAATATGTAGGAGTAGAAACTCTGATTGTAGGAAATGTACATAAGGATTATCTGCATATTCGTTATGCGGGGGAAGATAAACTCTATGTTCCCACGGATCAGGTACATTTACTGCAAAAGTATATTGGCTCTGAAGGCGATGCACCTCGTTTAAATAAAATGGGTGGCAGCGATTGGTTAAAGGCCAAGGGGAAAGCAGAAAAAGCAGTCGCAGACATGGCGAAAGAATTATTGGAGATCTATGCACAAAGGAAGGTTGCATCCGGTTTTGCCTTTGATCCTGATACGCCTTGGCAAAAAGAGTTTGAGGATGCCTTTCCTTATGAGGAAACACCTGATCAGCTCAGTGCTATTATCGAAATTAAGAGTGACATGGAAAAAAGCCAGCCTATGGATCGTTTATTATGCGGTGATGTGGGATTTGGCAAAACAGAGGTGGCCATTCGTGCTGCGTATAAAGCCGTCATGGGTGGTAAACAAGTTGCGATACTTGTACCGACGACTGTGTTAGCTCAGCAGCATTATCAGACGATTAGTGCCCGCTTTGCCGGCTTTGGTCCAGTCGTAGATGTAATCAGCCGCTTCAGGAATGCAAGAGAGCAGCGAGGGACTATAGAGGCATTGGTCAGTGGGCAGGTAGATGTATTAATTGGTACCCATCGTATTTTGCAATCAGATGTTATATTTAAAAATATCGGATTGCTGATTGTCGATGAAGAACAGCGCTTTGGTGTAAAACAGAAAGAAAAATTAAAAAAATGGAGTGCGGGGATTGATGTATTGACATTAAGCGCGACTCCAATTCCCCGTACCTTGCATATGTCATTAGTCGGTGCAAGAGATATGAGTATTATTGAGACTCCGCCAGAAGAACGATTCCCCGTCCAAAGCTATGTAGTAGAATACAATGAAGAAGTGATGCGTGATGCAATTAAGCGGGAATTAAAACGAGGCGGTCAGGTATACTTTGTCTATAATCGAGTACAGACTATAGATAAAATGTACCGCCGTTTAGCAGAGATGCTACCTGATGCTAAAATTCGTGTAGCTCATGGACAAATGCCGGAAGAAATGTTAGAACAAGCTATGCTTGATTTTTATGAAGGTACTGATGATGTATTATTATGTACAAGTATCATTGAAAACGGCCTTGATGTGCCGAATGCGAATACGATTATTGTATACGATGCTGATCATTTTGGTTTGTCTCAGTTATATCAAATGCGAGGGCGGGTAGGACGATCCCATCGTATGGCTTTTGCTTATTTTACCTACCGCCAGGATAAAGTACTGACGGAGGTTGCAGAAAAGCGGCTGCAGGCAATAAAAGAATTTGCAGAATTAGGGGCTGGTTTTAAAATTGCTATGCGTGATTTGGAAATCAGGGGAGCTGGTAATTTGTTAGGATCCCAGCAGCATGGACATATTGTAAGTGTAGGTTTTGAAATGTACTGCCGTTTACTGGATGAAGCTGTGCAGCAGTTAAAGACAGGGCGGACGTTAGAAGCGCCTGTGGAACCTGTGCTGGAATTTAATGTAGATGCCTATATAAGTGGCGACTATATTAGTGACGCCATGCATAAAATTGAAATATACCAGCGGATTGCCGCCTGCAGAAATGAAAAACACATTTCCGATCTTGTGGATGAATTAATTGATCGTTTTGGGGAACCGCCTGGTTGTGTATTAAATTTGCTCGAAGTAGTGAAAATTAAAAATTTCTCCAGGGCCATTGGTATTCGTTCTGTCATTCAGCAGCCCAATTATATAGAAGTAGCATTTATTGATAAACCAAATGTAAAACCTGAGCAGATCATGGCATTGAAAGAAGCATTTCCTGCTCGTGTTATGATTTATCCTGAAGGTATTCGACTCAAGACCGTACAAATTAGCAATGATAAATTACTGAATTGGCTAGTCAAAGTGTTTACAACTTTGCTTTGTTAAGAAGTTAAAGAGAAGGTAATCCTAAGATCCCTGCATGCAAATGATATTTTTGTATTATATACCTGTTTTTAGAAATTTTTAGGCATCATGTATGTGAATAAAAATGTCTCGTAAGATATATACTATCACTGAAATCAGATGTCAAAAACTGTAGAAAAGGGGGGATACTGGTGAAAGCCACTGGAATTGTAAGAAGAATTGATGACTTAGGCAGAGTTGTAATACCTAAAGAAATTAGGCGAACACTTAGGATTCGCGAAGGTGATCCATTGGAGATATATGTTGATCGAGAAGGGGAAGTGATCTTAAAGAAATATTCTCCAGTAAGCGAACTAGGTGATTTTGCAAAGGAATATGCCGATTCGTTATATGAAGCAGTCGGCCATATCATCTTAATAGCGGACAGAGATACGATAGTTGCTGTCGCTGGTTCTTCAAAGAAGGAGTTTATGAATAAACCGTTAGGATCAGCTCTGGAAAAAGTTATGGAAGATCGTAAAGCGGTTTTATTGAACAATCTTGCAGAAGCCAAAGGCTCTAAGGGTTCGATAATTGACTCTGGTGAAGAAGAAGAGGTATCGAAATTCACTGCTGAAGTTATTGCACCGATTATTGTAGAGGGGACTTCCATTGGTGCAGTGGTGATTTGCACGAAGCAGCAAGGAGTGCAGATGAGTGAAATGGAAGTGAAACTAGCAGAGACTGCTGCAGGATTTTTAGCAAAACAAATGGCCACATAATATGAAAGTTGTAAAAAGTAGCGGACACAGATTCGCTACTTTTTTGCTATAACAAAAATAGAGTGCTGTAAAAAAGAAGTATTAGCAGTAATTATATTTTGGGATAATATAATGTTCATCTTCTGAATAAGTAGTAATAGGAATGCTTTAGGAGGAAGAAATTACGTGAGTAAAGATACATTTTTAAAAGGGGCATTCATTTTAACCCTTGCTGGTGTTGTGGTAAAAATAATTGGTTCGGTAAACCGCATCCTTCTTTCCCGTTTATTAGGGGGCGAAGGAATTGGATTATACCAGATGGCATATCCAATTTATTTATTAGCCTTGAGTATTTCATCTGCCGGTATTCCGGTGGCTATTTCTATTATTGTTGCTGAGAAAGTGGCCTTATCTGACTTTCGCGGTGCAAATCGGGTATTTCGCATTTCATTAGGCTTATTAACGATAACGGGAATTGTTTTTACATTTCTATTATATTTTGGTGCTGGATGGCTGGTTGAAAATCAATTTGTACGTGATCCTCGTGCGTATTATGCGATTGCTGCTTTGGCTCCGGCAATCTTCTTCGTTACGATTTTATCGAGTTATCGTGGTTATTTTCAAGGAATGCAGATGATGACACCTACAGCTGTATCGCAAATTTTTGAACAGCTGATTCGAGTCGTAACCATGGTATTTTTAGCTTTTTACCTATTACCCATTGGTCTTGAATATGCAGCTGCTGGTGCCAGTTTTGGTGCAGGACCTGGTGCCTTAGCCGGCTTATTGGTATTAATGTATTATTATTGGCGGCATAGTACCATATTAAAAGCAAAAATAGCTATGCAGCCGATTATAAAACAAGAAGCAAGCGGGAAAATTATTTCGCGGATTGTAAAATTGGCCCTGCCTGTGTCACTGGCAAATGTTATGCTGCCAATCGTGTCCAGCATTGACTTGTTAATTGTACCGGCACGGTTAGAAGCTGCCGGCTATACGGTAGGTCAGGCAACGGAATTGTTTGGATACCTGACGGGCATGGCAATAGCACTTATCAATGTCCCCACTATTTTGACGGGATCATTGGCATCTAGCTTGGTACCTGCCATATCAGAAGCCTTTACGCTCAAGGATCACAAGCGAATCTATCAGCGCACAGCTATGGCCATGCGATTTGCCAATTTAATTACCATACCCAGTTTTGTCGGGATGTGTCTGCTGGCTACGCCGATATCGCAAATGCTGTATGGTACGCCCAATGCTGGAGTACCAATCGCCATATTATCAGGTGGTGTCATTATGCTGGGGATGCATCAGATTACAACGGGAGTATTGCAGGGATTAGGGTATACAGCGATTCCTCTAATTAATATGACCATCTCTGCTGCTGTAAAAATTGTTATGAGCTGGACATTAACTGCGATACCTTCTTTTGGCATAAAAGGCGCTGCTTGGGCGACAAATGTTGATTTTGCCTTGGCTGCTCTTTTGAATATGTATTTTGTATATCGCTATGTAGGATTTAGCATCAATATCAAAGATACATTAAAGACGGTTGCAGCTGCCATTATCATGGGCGCTGTGGTTTTGTTAACCTATGATGCGGTGATGGCAAAAACCTTGCATAATACAATGGCAACCTTGGCTTCTGTTTGTATAGGTGCTATAGTATACAGTATTATTCTTTTACTATTAGGAGGTATCGAGCAGGAGGATATCGAAAAACTACCTAAAATAGGTAGCAAACTAGCTCGTTTATTAGCTAAGATAGGTATATTACGAAAATAATAAAATTTTTACTTTAATTATGAATATGAGGCGATAATGTGGGAGAAATTACAATTGTAGGATTAGGACCTGGTTCTTTTGGTCTCATCACCGTGGAGACATTAGAATTATTAAAGACTGCAGAAAAATTGCTTTTGCGTACTGCAAAGCATCCAACTGTAACAGCAATGATGGAACGTGGTATTGCATTTACCAGTTATGACTATGTTTATGAGGAGAAGACGTCATTTGAGGAAGTTTACGAGACGATCGCTCATGAATGTTTACGTCAGGCTGCACTGGGAAAAAAAGTAGTATATGCTGTACCAGGCAGCCCTCTTGTAGCAGAGAAAACAGTGATGCTAATTCGACAATTGGCAGGTGAACAGGGGATTGCCGTTAGGATTTTGCCTGGGATGAGTTTTCTGGAAGTCTTATATACAAGACTTGCCATAGATCCCATTGAAGGTATTACGGTACTGGATGCTGCTGATTTAGCAGCCATGCCTCCAGAGTTAATGACTGCTTTAGTGGTAACACAAGTCTACAATCATTACGTTGCTTCAGAGGCTAAACTGGTGCTGATGGAATATTACCCCGATGACTATGAAGTGATCGTTGTGAAAAATTTGGGATTACCAGATGAACAGTTGTTAGCAGTACCTTTGTTCGAATTGGACAGAGTGCAGGAGATTGATCATCTCACCAGTGTGTATGTGCCGCGACGCAGTACTGCAGTGAATCGATTTTCCTTAAATCCTATACTCGATGTGATGGCTAAGCTTCGCTCGAATGAGGGATGTGTATGGGATATTGAGCAAACCCACTCCAGTCTTAGAAGGTATATTGTGGAGGAGGTTTATGAAGTCCTAGAAGCCATTGATTTACAAGAAGGAGAATTATTATGTGAAGAGCTAGGAGATTTGCTATTACAGATTGTATTTCATGCCCGCATTGCAGAAGAAGCAAAGGTATTTACCATGCAGCAGGTAATTGACGGCATTACAGAGAAAATGATACGTCGTCATCCTCATGTATTTGGTGATACAAGCGTCCGAGACGCAGGCGAGGTAGTACTAAACTGGGATGCGATAAAAAAGCAGGAGCACGGCAATGAGAGACCGTCTGTGCTCGATGGCATACCGAAGGGACTGCCCAGTCTCATGAGAGCTTACAAACTGCAAGCGAAAGCTGCTAAAGTCGGATTTGACTGGGATAGGATTGAGCCTGTATGGGACAAGATATATGAAGAATTAAATGAACTGAAAGAAGCCTGTTCCCAGGGACAAGCTGCTAACATGGAAGCGGAGTTGGGAGATGTATTATTTTCAATTGTAAATTTGGCAAGATTTTTAAAAATTGATAGTGAAGTTGCCTTAAATAGTACAAATAACAAGTTTCGCCGTAGATTTCTGTACATTGAAAATATGATGAAGAAAAAAATGCTAAAATGGGAAAATATGTCACTAAAACAGCTCGATTTCTTCTGGGAAGAGGCGAAAAGTAACAAAATATAAAGAAATTGGGATATTTTTAGTATTTTTTTAAAATCTAGACAGGAATAAAAAAAATGATAGCGAATAAGCTATTCGTAACGATTTTTCATAAGGAGGCTATTTTTGTGAATAAAACTGAATTAATTGCAAGTGTTGCAGAAAAAGCGGGTTTGACTAAGAAGGATGCTGAGAAAGCAATCAATGCTTTATTTGTTAGTGTTGAGGAAGCTTTGGCACAACAAGATAAAGTCCAAATCATTGGGTTTGGTACTTTTGAAGTAAAAACACGTGAAGAAAGAAAAGGCCGTAACCCACAAACAGGCGCTGAAATTACAATTCCAGCATCTAAAAACCCAGTTTTCAAAGCTGGTAAAGGCTTAAAAGACGTAGTAAATAAATAAATTTAATTATAAATAGAAACCAGGTTAATATAACCTGGTTTTTATTTTAAGGAAGTGAAGTATATGATAAGCAACATATTGGTAGTTGATGATGAGCCTTCAATTGTAGAACTAATTGAATTTAACCTGCAAAAAACAGGTTATCACGTTCTTAAGGCAGAGAATGGTCATGAGGCATTGCAGTTGGTTAGGACCAATAAGCCTGATTTGATTATACTGGATTTAATGATACCCGGTATTGATGGTATAGAGGTATGTCGCAAATTAAAAGGGCAGCAGGAAACTGCGGCGATTCCCATTATTATGCTGACAGCCAAAAATGAAGAAGTGGATAAAATTGTGGGCTTAGAGTTAGGTGCAGATGATTATATGACTAAGCCTTTTAGTCCTCGGGAACTTATGGCTCGCGTAAAAGCGGTGCTGAGGCGAAGTCATAAAGATAGTATACAGCACGATGGCGAGTTAGTTGTTGGAAAACTGCGATTGAATTTTTCCAGTTATACGGCATATTTGGATCAAGAGAAGTTAGAACTTACTCCTAAGGAATATGAGTTATTGAAATTATTTATTACAAATGTAGGCAGAGCCTATACACGTGAGCAATTGCTGGAGAAGGTATGGGGTTATGAATATTTTGGTGATACTCGTACAGTGGATGTACATGTCCGTCATCTCAGAGCAAAAATGGCAGCTGAGCCGAAAGTGGCAGAAGCAATTGAGACAGTTCGGGGAGTCGGCTACCGCTTCAGCGAAATTTAACAAAAACATAATAATAAATACCTGCATTTTGTGGTATATTTTCTATATCAATATATATCTGATGACTGGATTTCGATATATGAAGAATCGCCCTAAGTGGCAGGAGGACATCTATGGATTATAAGATTCATGTGAATAAGTTAAAACTATACTATGGAGATGCATTGGCATTAAAGAAGATTTCTCTTGGTGTGGAAGAAAACAGTTTGTTGGCCTTGATTGGACCTTCAGGCTGTGGTAAGTCCACATTTATCAAGACATTAAATCGTATGAATGATTTAATTGCTAATGTAAAAATAGAAGGCGAAGTCCTGTTAGATGGAGTTAATATTTATCATCCAGACACAGATGTAGTGCTGCTAAGGAAAAGAGTGGGGATGGTTTTTCAAAGACCGAATCCGTTTCCCATGTCGATTTATGATAATATTGCATATGGCCCCCGCATTCATGGCATCACTAAAAAAGCACGGCTGGATGAACTGGTGGAAAAGAGTCTGAAAGGGGCAGCTCTTTGGGAAGAAGTACGAGATCGTCTCCAAAGCTCAGCCATGGGCATGTCAGGCGGACAGCAGCAACGTTTATGTATTGCAAGATTATTGGCAATCGAGCCGGAAGTGCTGTTAATGGATGAACCCTGTTCAGCCCTAGATCCTATATCAACTATGAAGATTGAAGAACTGCTTTCGGACTTAAAACAGAGATATACGATTGTTATGGTTACTCACAACATGCAGCAAGCTGCTAGAGTATCTGATTATACAGCATTCTTTTTGAATGGTGATCTAGTGGAACATGATCAAACGGATGTCATATTTACAAGACCCCAGGATAAACGTACGGAAGACTATATTACTGGACGATTCGGATAATGGAGGCGAGAGCATGACGGTTACCAGGCAAAATTATAATCAAGAGTTAGAAGAGTTGCGCAATGATATTTTAGAAATGGGCACCCGTGTTGAACTGGCCATTGGCCAGGCTGTAGCTTCGTTAACGACCCAGGATATAGAGATGGCTAAGCATGTAATGGCTGGTGATGACTACATTGACGCCATGGAAAGCAGTATTGAGGACAAATGTATGGTACTCATTGCCAGGCAGCAGCCCTTAGCAAGGGACTTGCGAATTATCGGTACAGGACTTAAAATCACGACAGACTTAGAACGAGTGGGAGACCATGCTTTTGATATTGCTAAAATTGCATTAGGCATTGCAGAGCAGCCGCTGATTAAACCGTTGGTGGATATCCCAAGGATGTCTGCAATGGCACAAAAAATGTTAAGAGATTCCCTGGCTGCTTATATCAACCTTGATATTGCTTTAGCAGAAAATGTATGTACAGCAGATGATGAAGTAGATGATATTTATCATCAAACCTTTCGTGAACTCTTAACGTATATGATGGAAGATCCCCGTAATATTACACAGGCAACTCAGTTATTATTTGTAGCACGCTATTTAGAGCGAGTCGCTGACCATGCTACCAATATTGGAGAATGGGTTATTTACTTAGAAACAGGACAGCGAATGCGCAAAAAATAAACTGCCAAATCGGCAGTTTGTTTTATTTAGAGGATGTATACTTCAAAAAAGGAATGATTTAAAAGGTTTATAATCTAATGGCAGCTTCAGCAGCTAGTGGCGATCGCTCGCATTCATCATGCTGCAGCGTTACTTGGAAACAAAGCTTGGATCCTCGCATTTTCTCGCTGGCATACACCAAACCATTGGATTGGCTGTCTAAGTATGGATGGTCAATTTGGGCGGGATCACCAAGAAGAATGATCTTGGTACCTAATCCCGGACGAGTGATCACTCCTTTGGCTTGGCGAGGTGTAGCATTTTGCATTTCATCAAAGATGACCCAGTATTTTTGTAAGGATCGACCTCGCTGAAAGGCGAGTGCTTCTGTTTGAATCGTATGCTTGTCAAATAGTAATTGAATTGTATCTTCCGCTTGCATTAGATCTTTACTGTCATCGAGTGTATTTCCATTCATCAGGGTAAACAGATTATCTCTGATACCTCTCATAAAAGGACTTACTTTATCGACTTCTGATCCAGGAAGAAAACCAATATCTTCATCCATAGGGACGTTAGGACGACAAATAAGTATGTGATTATAATCCCTGGGACGGCACTCAAAGTGCTGATGTAAGCCTACAGCTAAGGAATAGAAGGTTTTAGCTGTACCGGCAGGACCTTTAATAATGACTAAAGGGGCTTCACTGGCGCTCATCATAAGACATTCTTGCATGAAAATCTGACCGATATTACGGGGGACGACACCAAAGGGATTGTGATGCTGATAACGCAGATGGATGATTTTTTCGCCGTCAAAGCGACCTAAAGCTGTATGACGGTCATTATCTGTTGAACGAATCAGAAAAAATTGGTTGGTTTCTAAAGGTGTGTTTATCAATACATGAGCATTTTCATCATAGGTGAATAAAAAAATAGGATCAATGGTATTTAAAACATTTTCATGAAAGCGATTAATAACTTCTGAGGTGGTATAAATGATGCCTCGACCAGTATATTGCTCCTCGATACTAGCTACCTTTTCATTACGGAAATCTTCAGCGTGAATCGTAAGAATGGTTGCTTTTACACGCATATTGGTATCGCGGCTGACTAAAATCGGGTAATGATTACTTTCGGATAACCCTTTGCATACTTGCAGAATACGGTTATCAGGTTTGCTTCCTGACCAATTAGCAGGAATTTTAGTATCCAGATGGTTGGTTTCAATTCGTAAGATGCCGCCTTGATCATTCAAGGGGACTCCCTTAAGCAAATTGCCTGTAGCTCGTAGGTTGTCAATAATGCGGCTGACTTGACGGCTATTGGCGCCTCGTTCGCTGCTTTCCGATTTGAAACGATCCAGTTCTTCTAGAACTACTTCGGGAATGATTACAGTGTGCTCGTTGAACGTAAATATTGCGTTAGGGGAATGTAGGAGAACATTAGTATCAATAACGTAACATTTATTCAATGTAATCCTCCTCTACTTAAGAATTGCTTCTTATATTTTTAGTATATGCAGCAGCAAGAAGATTGAGTTAATATGTAACGATATTTTATATGTAGAATGCTCCGAAGTTGGATATTCTAAGTAGAAAGAACAGGATATTGTTACACCAAGTAATTTTTGGCAGGTTAGTACCTTGACCGAGTTAAATTTGAGGTTAGATTGGGGAGATTTTTTTGTCCTGCGAGGCGAAGGAGCCGCGCATATCGGCTATCTGTAAGGTGACGACAACGAAGCTGGGCGGAAAAAGATCCTCAAGATAAACAAAAATATAACTTTGTCAAGGTACTAGACTTAACAATTACTTAACAATCCCTTAACAAATATAAAAACATGATGATGCGACATAGAGCCGTATAAATACTGAATTTCTTAATTGAGATTCAGTATTTATTTTATTAAAATACCTCAAACATTACCGCAATTAGCTTTTTGAAGACATAAAAAATAGAATTAGAAAGTAGGAAAGCATAGTGAAAAAATAATAAACAAAAACGCTTGTCAATATAACTATAAAGATGTTATAATAACATAGAAAAATAAATTTTCCATGTTAAAGGGGAAGGGATATATTTGGGCGATGAAAATAAGATTACTCCCACAGATGAGATGACGCCAGATCAAGTAATACGTATATTAAAAGATTACGGTATAAAAATAACTAAACGTACGTTGTTTAATTACGAAAAAATGAATTTAATTCCTACTCCACTACGAAAGGGGCAAGGTAGAGGGATAGGATACTTAACACAGTACCCGAAAGATACAATAGCGGAGGTTTACGCCGCCTATAACATGAGACATAACGGAACTGCTTGTAATTATACTTTTGAGGCTATTGCAATTGCGAGAGAATATGCTCTTTTTGTTAAAGATAATATCAAATTAAGTGATGAAGATTTATCGTTAAAGCTTTTTGAAAAGGAAAGAGCAGAAGGTAAAAGCTCTATACTTGCTAGTTCGTGGAACGTATGGTTAATGGAAGTAGAGGAAATTGATAGTGTTATATTCAAACACGATAATCTTGGTGAAAATTGGGGGAGATATTTAAGAATAAATAATATGGTTAATCACTTAAGAAATTCTAAAGTCATGGAATTTATTGAGATTATGAAAATTGTATCCTCAAGTCCAGAATTTCTTATGGAATTAGGTTGCGAAGTAATGAAATGCGATTTTGATTTTTCGCCGTTATTAGCAGTGCTCAAGCAGACAATACGCCATAGCTAAATGCAGTGGCGTAAAAAATGTTTTGAAATGGAAAATTGATTTCCATGTTAAAAAATTATAGGAGGAATTTATATGAAAAATTCAAAACCAATATTCATTTTAAAGAACGAAGTGGGTAAGGAACAAAGATATACATTAGGCGATCAAGGACAACTCGTACCATTGGTCGCTATCTCTGAAGAAAAAGTATCATGGCAGTCAGTTAATACAATTTCTGAAACCTGCAAGATATTGAAATTAGGTCGTAATACTTTGATGAGTCTAATAAAATCAGGTCAATTAAAGGCAGTCAAAGCAGGGATAAAACGATGGATAGTTCCAGGGTGGGCAATTGAAGATTTTCTACAGCGACCAAAGCAAGGTGTTTAATACCTGATAAAAAAATAACCGCCTTGGATCGGCGGTCTTAATGAGGTGAATTTAATTTCTATTAATAATTATAACATGGCTTCATCTAATGCAAAAGCAAGTATTGATATGAACACTAAGCAATTCTTAGAAGCTTTATATAGTAACGCCGAAGGATACATATCTCTGTGGGGAAAGTCCACTAAAAAAACGTGCTTCATTGACGTTTCCAATATTGACACGATAATCGATACCGCAATGTCAGTAAAAAATGATATTTATTTTGGCGTTAATCTAGGAAGTAAACCAAAATCTGAGGGACGATTTACCGCCGAAGATATCACGACCATTCCGGCATTATATGTAGATATCGACATTGCAGGACCTAACCATAAATCAAAGAATCTCCCTGCAGACATGAATCAAGCCCTAACATTCATCAATGAGTTGCCAATCGAACCATCAATAATAGTTTCAAGCGGTTCAGGATTACATTGCTATTACATATTTAAAGAGCCGTGGAAATTAGAGCCACCAGAGGAAAGGTTGCAAGCGCAGTCAATATCTAAGGGATGGCAGAATTATATCAGAAGTCGGACTAAATGGAACATCGATAGTACTTACGACCTACCAAGAGTACTGCGCATACCAGGAACTTTTAATTGCAAGAATCCTGAAATCCCCGTAGAAGTTACCGTATTATCAAGTAATGACAATCGATATAATCAAAGTGATTTTTCTCAGTATATAGCTGAAGTTGTTAAGGTGGAAAAACGTGATCGATTCAAAAGAAACCCATCAGATGGTCCTGCGAAATTAGCAATTGATAATTGTAAATTCTTGCAGGCTTGTAGAGACCACGCAGCCGAACTATCAGAATCTCAATGGGTTGCCATGATTACCAACGTGGCGCGTTGCTCAGATGGGCCTGAAATAGTCCATGAACTTAGCAAGTCATATCCAGGCTACACGGAACAGGAAACAACAAATAAAATTTACCATTGTTTAAATGACATGCAAGCTCAGACCTGTGGATATATTCAAGAGTCATTAGGATTTAAAATGTGCCCTGATGGCGGTTGTGGAGTTAAAGCTCCCTGTAGTTGGGCACTAAGTACCAATAAGGTAAGAAGAACTAATGACGGTACAAAGTTAGAGGCTATAGAGGATTTTGATAAACCCGTACCAGATGGATTTTTCGATGCAGATATACCGCCCAAGGAATTTTTCGATGGATCAGGAAAGTTTGTACCTCCCCAATTAGCTGAATACATAATGGCTACAAATACATTAGCATATGATCATGGAAGCTTATTTATATATCAAAATGGTGTATATATCCCAATCGATTTTACAAAGATCAAACAAATATGTATAGATCTATTAGGAAAGGATTATCGAGATTCACGAGGAACAGAAGTCGCTCGTTATATACAGACTTCGAAACTTTCCGATGAAAACTTTTTTGAAGGCGCTACTGAATTTCTGAACGTAAAAAATGGACTGGTAAACTTTAGAGATCATGAAATTAAATTACTTCCGCACACATCGGATTATCACTCAGAAATACAAATTCCTGTTGTTTATGATAAAAATGCAAAATGTCCAAACATCCTCAAATTCTTTAATGATGTGCTGCCTAATGGATGTCAAGAATTTATAGAGGAATTATTCGGGTATTTCTTGGTGACAAGCACAGTTATTCAAAAAGCTTTTTTGCTGTATTCTGGTGGTGAATCAGGTAAATCAATATTTCTAGATCTTGTTGGTAGGTTCGTAGGGGATAATAATACATCTCATGAAAGCCTGCAGGATCTGTCGGAAAATAAATTCAGAAAGGCTAGTCTTGTAGGTAAATTAGTCAATGTCTTTGCAGATATTCCAAGTCGTTCTATTGAAGATAGTTCAATATTTAAAACACTTACTGGTGGGGATTGGATAACTGCCGAGAAGAAAGGGGAAAAACCTTTCAAATTTAGGAATACAGCGAAGTTAATATTTTCTTGCAATGAGTTGCCAAGAAGTAAAGATCATAGTCACGGATTTTTTAGAAGATGGATTGTAATTACATTCCCAAATCAATTTCCACCAGGCTCTCCCCAGAGAGATCCATTTATAATCAATAAAATAACTACTGCAGAAGAACTATCAGGGCTGTTAAATCTATCAATAAATGGCTTGAGGCGGCTTTTTAAAAGGGGACATTTTTTAGAACCTGAGATATTAGCGCAAAACTTAGAGAAATACAAACTATCAAATGATAGTGTATCTTTATTTTTAGCTGAATGTTGTGAAGAAAAAACAGGAAATATTGAAACGAAGTCATTTATCTATAATAGATATTCTGATTTTTGCAAATGTAATGGTCTTCACCCCGTTAGTTCTATTAAATTTAACAAAAAATTATTAGAGGTTTTCCCAAATGCAAAGGAATACAGGACTAAAGAAACCCGCAACTGGTTAAATATTGTTGTTATAAATTAATTAATGACCAATTTTAAAAAAATCTGTCATCATAATAAGAGCTTATAAACCCTTGTGATTATTGAGTGGTGACAGACTTTCGATGACAGATTTGATTTTAACTCGCCCTATTTTCTCTCTATATATTTTTATATTAATTTAATGAAATCAATTATAAAAAATATTAGTCATTAGTCATCATTTCAGTATTGGTAAGGGTTCGTTGCCATTTAAATTAGTCATCAAATCTGTCATTTATTAAAAATTAGTCATCTAAAATATGTTTGCAAACAATTGTGCTTGAAAAACTTTTAATGGAGATATTTTAATGAGAAAACAACGAATACCAGCTAAAATTTTAGGATATGAAGGTGAAAGACCAATTATAGCCTGTACTGCTGAATGGGTAGGACAATTCTGGGAGTTAAAATTTGTTTGTCCTTGGTGCCAATATAATCATTGTCATGGTGGATGGGTTGACAGAGAGCCCATTGCAGGGGATTCGGCTTCGCACTGCACGGTAAATAAAGAGAATTATATATTAGAAATTACTGAGAAGATTGGAAAATGGAAGCCCGTTACAAAGAAATAGTTTTAACCCTAATACTTACCTACTGGCTTGGAGATGGGTTCCGAGTACTAGGAAGATTTATTAAGCATGTGAAAGGAGAGAATATGTCGAAAAAAATATGGAGCCGAGATTTGCGTGAGGCATTAAAAAAAAAGAAATCTGCCTATGTAGATGATAAATATAATATTTATAAGGATGCTTGCGGCAATCGTGATCCAACGCCTGGTGATGTTTTTAGGGGAAAATATGGGACAAAGGTGGTGTAATAAGGTTGATGGATCTGACTAAAGTGGACAGTATAAAAAAGAGGACATTTCTTGCAGTTTTCTCTGAGTGCGGTAATGTTACTAAATCTGCTGAGATTGCTGGGTGTGCTAGACAAACCCACTATGATTCAATGGCAAATGACCCTGAATATGTTTTGGCTTTTGATCAAGCTAAAGAAGCTGCAGCCGACAAGCTAGAGCAAGAGGCCAGACGTAGAGCCGTAGAAGGGGTAGCGGAACCGGTATTTTATCAAGGAAAACAAATTGGCACAGTACAAAGGTATAGTGATAATCTGCTCATGTTCCTACTTAAGGGCGAACGCCCTGAGAAGTTTAAGGATCGTCAAGAAGTAACTGGCAAGAACGGTGGCCCAATACAATTAGAGGCTATGACCGCCGACCAAAGGCAGTCGCGAATTATTGAGTTGTTGGAAAAACGAGATAGCTAAGAGCAATCAGAAAAATAACCAAGATTCCTATAATGATCATAGGCGTAAATTAACGCTCAATAATGCTTAATAACTAGTAAAATAATTATCTCAGTGTCCAATAATGTTATATTATTGAACATTGAGATAATGCTTGAAATGGAAAATAATAGTAATTTAGGGGAGGTTATAAGCCTTCCTTTTTCTATTGTGGAAGTTTGTTAGGGATATAAATAAAAATGATAAAGGGGTGAATTACACTGACGATTAGAGAATTATTAATTCAAATAGGTTTTAGGGTTGATAGGTCTGGTGCTGGTCAAGCAGATAACGCAATGGGCAGCTTAGAGCGTAGAGCGAATAGACTAGGTGCTGCAATGGGTGCCCTTGGTGCTGCAATGGGAATGGCTTTTGCGCTTAGAGAAGTATTTCAGATGGCAGATGCTTGGGCGAGTGTTAATGCGAGGGTTAGTTTGGTTACTAATGGAGCGGAGGAACAGAAATTTGTTACTGAATCCCTGTATAATATAGCGGTAAAAACTCGCCAAGAATATGTAACTACCGCAGACTTATATGGAAAGATTGCAAGGAATGCCAAAGAGTTGAGTTTAACTCAAAACGATATTTTGGGACTGACTGAGGATATTAATAAAGCGTTGATTATTGGCGGCGGAAACACGCAAGAAAATCAAGCTGCAGTATTGCAATTAGGGCAGGCCTTGGCTTCTGGCAGACTGCAGGGTGATGAGTTTCGTTCACTGATGGAGAACGCGCCACGCTTAACAAACGCAATCGCAGAGGGCATGGGCGTAGGCATTGGGCAATTGAGGTCGATGAGTAAGGCGGGTGAATTAACGGCTAAAGTTGTTATTGATGCTATTAGATCGCAATCGGCGAAGTTAGAAAAAGAATTTATGCAAATGCCTACTACGATTGGTCAGGCAATTACTGGCGTAGGTTTGAGAGTGGGGAAATTCCTGCAAGATTTAGAGAAAGAAACAGGAGTTTTTAAATCTATTGCCCAAGGGATTGCTAAAGTTTTTGGTGCTATTGATGACGAAATTAGGGCAGCGTCTACGAGAGTAGGTGGATTTAAGAACGTCTTAAAGATAGCAACGGCGGCGGTGATCGCTTTTGGTATTGCTTGGGTTGTTGTTCGCGAGGGATTATACACTTTGGAGCTATGGAGAATAGCCCTACAGATATTAAAAATAAATGTCGTTGCAGTTGGTAGGGCGTTTTTAGCTTGGTTAATGAATCCTGCATTTTTAACAGTAGCTGCAATAACGCTATCAATAATCGCTGTAGCTTTGGCATTGGAAGACGTTTATTACTGGGTGACTGGTGGTAACAGCGTATTAGGTAAATATGTTGGCTCTTGGGATGAATTTAAAGCCAAGGCATTAACATACTTACAGCCTATTATTGACGGCTTTAATGAGCTGGTAGGAGTTATAAAGTCCGAAGGAACACCAGCGATAATGGCAATAAAAGACGGTTTTATTTCTGCGTTTAATGTAATTGTGGCATTTCTTACTCCTATTGTGCAGTGGATTATTGCTCAATTTATGGATATTACCAATAACGGTCAAGTAATTTTTAGTTTGTTACTGACAATATGGCAAGGCATTGTTAGCGGTATTGTGTTAGCTTTAAAATTTTTGACTCAAGTTTTTACAGGGAATTTTAGCGGCGCAATAGACACTGTTGTTGGATTTTTTAAGAATTTATTATCAACGGCATTGTCTGTATTGCAGCAAATAGGAACCGCAATAGGAACTTATGTATTATCAAAACTAGGATGGGCAGGTCAGGCAATAGCAAAGCTTGCAGGGATGGATTTAACGAAAGGCATGATAAATGCAAGCCTTGACGTTAATAGCCCAACTGGAACATCTAAAATTGCGGCAAATAATAATTACGGAATCAATCTAAACCCTAATCTAGATTTGGCTGGGACTAGTACAAGAAACAATAACGTGACCATAAACCAAACAAATCAACTATTAGCTGGTACCCCTGCAGGGCAGGTTAATTTTGTCCAAGATGCTACTGAGGATATGTTCAATCAAAGACTCGTTACTGGAATGCAGTATTCATTATAATAGGCAAGAGAAATCCAGCAGGTTAGCACCATTGCTAACCTGCTGGATTTTATTTAAGCAACTGAAAGGGTGATAAAGTGAAGAATACAAAACGTGATACTAGCAAGGGTGCTTGGCTATTCGTGGACGGGGTCCCTGCAGGTAAGTTTATTATTAGTGTAAGTAATAACGGAAATAAAGCCACATACCCCGGCACATATGAACTTGAAGAGACAATTATTCTTACCTTGCAAAGAGCAGCTATTTTAGGAATTCCAGAGGATCATATTATCTATGATGAAGCCGGTATTGAGGCGCAGGCTGGTCAGTCTGCTTTATGTAGAATGGCAGTTGAGGGGGCGAAGAGGGGCGGATTTATGAGATAGGCATTGTGATTTAACCCGCCCCTTGTGTTACATAGTTGATACATCATTAAGGAGTTATCCGTATTTTGGGCGGGTGACTCTTTTTGTTGTGTAAATAAAGCGATATGCAGGTAATGTGTTTTTAAAGAAAAATAATTTATATACAGTTTAATTTTTTATTGCTACGGAATGTGTATTAGTGAAATTGAATATACAAGAAAGATATAATACTGATTAGATTCCCTAACTGCATTGTTATGAAAATAAAAAGAGATAAATATATAATAATGAACATTTATATATAACAAAACTTGACTAATGTGATAAAATAATATAAAAGTAAAGTATAAGTTTTTTAGGAGTCTAAATGAACGATGTAACTGTTTTTGATGAATGGGAAATTTATGAAGAAGCCGTTGATGGCTCTGGTAGAGGCAAGAAGAACTGGTTAAAGAACAGTCGTACAAAAGAAATCGGATTATTTAAATATCCTAAGGAACATACTAGTGGATTAAATCTATTGACTGGAGAACATTGGGCTGAGAATATTGCCAGTAGTATAGCTATGTTAATAGGTATACCTTGTGCAAAAACGGAAATTGGAATATTCAAAGATGAAATTGGCGTAATGAGTTATTTAGTGTTAGATTATAACAGTGAAATCTTGGTAGAAGGTGTCCAATATATAACGAAATTATATCCAATGTTTAATGTGAATACACTATATGACGAAACAAATCATAAAAGGTATTCGTTGCAGATGATAGAAGAATGTATAGAGGATACTGGACTTTTTGATGAGTTTATTAAAATTCCTATTTTTGATTGTTTAATTGGCAATAGTGATAGGCACCAAAGTAATTGGGGCATAATTACAGATAGATCTGGAAATCCATTGAAGATATCTCCTGTTTATGATAATGGCTCATCATTATGTTGTCGCGTAAAAGAAGAAGATGTTGACAATTTTTTTAAAGATGGTAATAGATTCAAAGCATTAATTGAGAGTAAATCGCTTTCTGCTATATCTTGGATGGATAATCGAAAGACAAGGCAGTTTGATTTACTAAATAATATAAATGATAAATATTATGATCAGACGATCGATATAGTGAAGCAGCTAAGAAATGCATTATCTGATGGAGCAATTAGTAAATGTGTAGAATCTATATCGAGTGAATTTATGAGTGAAAAACATAAACAGTTGGTTGTTAGATTTTTGCAAGTCCGTAGGGATAAAATTTTGCAAATATATAATTTGAAATGAGGAAGTTGACTATGAATACCTTAGAAGTAGTTTGGAAAGATTTAAATACCCGACAGAGGTTTGTTGTTGGAACACTTACTAAGGGAATAAAATATAGTTTTAGATATAAAAAGGAAACTATTGATAAGGCTTGTGAAAAAGGCTTTAATGGAATTGTTGCGTTTCCTGATTTAAAAAAAGAGTATATTAATAATGTTTTGTTTCCGGCATTTGGAACAAGATTGCCGGATGAAAAGAGAAAGGATATTAATAATATCTTAAGTAAATATAATTTGGAGAACTATGATTCGTTTGAACTATTAAAAAAAAGTGGTGGCAGATCTCCAATTGATACTTTGGAGTTTATTGAGCCTATTGATCTTTCTAAAGTTAAAGAAAATATCAAAGCCACTAGGGAATTTTTTATTGCGGGTGTACGACACTGTAATTTGTGTAATGACAAGATTGACAATAGATGTACGATTAAAATCCCATTACAAAAAGGAGAAATTCTAAGATTAGAGCTAGAACCCAGTAATCATTATGATCCAGATGCTGTAGCGGTATATAAAGATAATTATAAAATTGGATATATCCCTATGTATTATAGTAAGGCAGTGGGTGAAGCAATTAAAGGAAATTTAGAAGTTGATCTTATTGTAAAAGACTTTGATAGTATGGCTTGTTGCCAAGAATGTTTGAAAGTTTTATTAACAATAGTGGATGAGTAAATTTAACATGAGAAGCAACTCCCTCGGCTTAGTGCTTAGGGAGTTTTCTTATATGATTAATAATGATATGATATTTCTAATAATTAACAATTGAAGGGGTGGGATTGTGAAGAAGCTAGTTGTTTTAACAGGACTATGTTTACTTTTGCTATCGTCCATTGTTTTTGCTAGTAATGATCGGTGGTTAGAAGTTAAAAGTAGTGAAAAAGGGATAATATCGCTTGACACACAGACTATATCTATAGGCAAAATTGATAAAAATAATAGTAAGATATTAGCTTGTTGGGTAAAAATTTCTGGTATTTCAGATAAAACGAAGAACAGTATTCAAGATCAACTTAGGATTAAATACCCTAAACGCATTGTTAATCTATCTAATGTTTCTGAGATTTACTGGAAATTCAATTTTGATGTTAATAACGATGAATTGAAAGAAGAAGCTGCTGTTTATTATAATGAAGATAGAAAAGAGCTTTTTAGAGAAACCATGAAGTCAAAATGGTATCCCATTGAACCTGATTCTCTAGATGAGAAAATTTATAATTTAGCGAAAAAACAATTAGGATTATAACAAAGGTTATGGTGATATAATGAATGAGAATAAAGAAAAATTTTATCAAAAGAAGTGGTTTTTGTGGCTAGTCATTATTTGTTTCTTCCCTGCAGGGGTGTTTCTATTGTGGAAGTACAAACATTATAGTAAGGCAGTTCGGATCGTAATAACAGTATTAATAATTGGATTAGTTGTATTTACAGATAAAAAAGAAACGCCTAACATGCAAGCTATCGAACCTGTAAAAACTGAAAATGTAACAAGTTCGGCAAAAGAAAGCTTACTTCACAAACTAACTTCATCTGATAAAGACAAAATAGTTATTGATCTTCGAAATGGTGGAGATTCAAGTAAAGTAAAACATGGACAAATGGTAATCATAAGCGGCGAGGTGGTTGCAGGGAATGGTAAGAAAGGTGGAAGAAATTTTTCTACTGCATTTGGTAGCTATGAATCACAGCCTTTTATATTAGCAGATAAAAATGGGAGAGAATGGCCTATAGTGTTAGCTATTCCTTCCAGAGAGAGTGTGTTTGAAAGAAAGATAAGTGTAAAAGGTATTGTTGATCAAGAAGCAAATGACCCCATATTGTTAGACGAAAACCATACATCTGCAATAGTTAAAGCTGAAATTATAAAGTAGTCTGCTGGCAATTTGGTTGTTAGCGATAAACTAAATTCTTAGGAGAGGGCATTTTTGCCCTCTCCTAAACTTATATACACGAATATTTAAATAAACTCTTACCTTATTGCCTCAGGCTATACGAAGAATTAACCGTTACGCTAGTTTAATATGTTGGTGTGATAAGTTTGGTCGTCTGCAGGATGAAAAATGCGTATGGACGATTTATGGCGGTCTAGTGAGACAATAAATATAAGTATCAATAATAATAATGCTTTAATTAATAAGTGAAATTAATAAATGAGTTATATGTCTGGCTTAGCATTTACTTTCTGCAAAATTTTAAATAGTTCTGTATTGATAATGACCCGCCCAAAATAGGCAAAAAGAAAACCGGCACGGTGGCCGGGGTGGTTTGGTAGATAATTTTAATTTATTCTCTCCAAATTCTGCTATTTAATTCCTTGATACATTTATCCCCGTCTTCGGTATTTTCACGGGTCAGCCCTCTAAGTGTATGCTCTGAAAGGCGTAATAATCTACTTGCTGCACTTTTTAAATTTTCTTCACTAGGGATTAATCCAATAAGGTGAAACATTTTAAACCATACCACGCTATCGATAGAAACTCTTAGGCGAGACGCTGACACTCTTAAACTGGTTTCTACGTCCTTATACTTTTTCTCAACTTTCTCATAGTTATCATATTTTGTTGTACCTGAATATAAGGGGGAAGTATATTTGTTTTTAGTAAATTCTAAAGTGTATTTAGCATCGCTAATTGCCTTTTTTAAATCTATTAAAGGATCAATTAGAAATTTATTTGCATTGCCAAATATAAATCCTAAAAATGCTCCTAGCAGAACGGCTATTAATTTGTCATACATCGAAAATTTCCTCCAACATCATTGTTATACTTATATCAGAAGTTTGATGATATAAGGCGAAATGAGCCCAAGCAACTTTTTGATATTAAATAACTTCTTTGTAACAGAGCTACGTAGGTAAAATATGATTATTCTTCTATTTGGGATGGCACATACTCTAACAGATCCCCAGGCTGACAGTTGAGAGCAGCACAAAGGCGGTTCAATACAGACAAGTCTACCCTTGTTGCCGTGTTGTTATAAATGGCGTAAAGTGTATTTTTGTTTACTCCGCTCAATTCCTGCAGCTTGGGTACTTTTATTTTGTCTTTTTCAAACATAATACGATCTAATTTGAATTTTATCACATTAATTACCTCTCTAATTTTTTATTAACATTGTACAATGATTAATGCAATAAATCAAATAAAGATCTGATTAAGTACAATGAAGTATTGACAATATGGACTATGAAATATACAATGAAGGTAATAATAAATACAGTGATGTATGTAAAAAGGAGTGAGTAAAATGTTAAGAAGTATTATTACAGGTCAAACGCTTCCAGTAGGTGAGTTTGAAGAGGGATGGCAAGAGCTTGTTTTAAAACGGCAGCTTATGATTGGTGAAAAGCTAGATGCTGCAGGCTTGTCCAGTGAATACTTAGTGGAAATGTTAGAGAAACTCGAAAATAAAGAATTAACAGAAGATATAAAGGCAGCTATATTTCATTTGCAAACCAGCACTACTTATGTGCATTACAATAAGGGCTTTCTTGATGGTATAAAGTTTGCAATGATGGCTGAAAAAATATAAATATTTACTAATGATTCGTTGCCGAAGTCAAAATGACTTTTCCTTATATGAAGTAACCAATTTACTAAAATTGAAAAAAGCGAGGTTATTTAAATGCAATGTAAATGCGGTATAACAATCCCAACAAAAGCAAAATTTTGCCCCGAATGTGGAACTTCTGCCCCCGTAGAAACAAAAATAGAGATACAGCCAATCAAACAAGTATCTCATATTCTAACCGTGAATGAAGCTTCTGTTTTTTTGAAAATATCTAGAAGCAAATTGTATGAGTTGGTTAGTCAAGATGCTATCCCTTGGTTCCCTGTCGGTTCTCACAAGAGGTTTTTAACTCAGGAGCTTTTGGATTGGGCTAAAAATAGGGGGAGGTTATAAACTTATGAAAGGCTATGAGAGACTTCAAACTATAATTGGTCGTGAAATTAATGGCGATGAATTGTATATGGTGGCTACAATCTTTAAAACAAGTATGGACTTTTTCTGCCAAGAAGAATCTATAAAGCCGTGGATAGTTGAGCCTGAACCGTTTGATTTCCAAATTAAAACTGTAGACTATAAATATTTTGAACTGTTTGCTGCAATGTGGGATAAAGGAGTGAATAGTTATGATAAACTCAGCAAGGCAATAGATGTAATATTCGAGCAGGCATTAGACTCGAAAATGGCTATTGATATTATCAATAAAACGATTGTAGATGAAACATCTCAGCCCGAGTTGCCATATAATCCATTTACTCAACTATTAAAGCTAAAGGATAAGCCAAATAACATAGTAATGCAGGAAATATTCCATATGAATACTGACAAACAAGCTGAGCTTGATGATCTCTTATATAGTCTAGACCTGATGTACCGCCAGAGCCAACAAATAGAAGATGGTTACGCCATCCATCTAAGCCGATTTAAGCTAATTAGAGAAGCAGTAGAAGGCTTTTACGCTAAAGGCTTTCAGGATGCAGATACTCTGGAAATGAAGCTTATTGTTTAAATTGCGACAATGCAAAAGGTGAAATATAGGTGATAAATGAATTATTGTGCCATAGTAAATTCTAAGGGGGATAACTATGGACGAATATTTAACACCAGAAGAATTAGGTAAAATATTAAAGGTAAATGAGAAGGTTATAGTGGATTTGTTGAACTCAGGCGATATTCCAGGAATTAAGATCGGGTATTTATGGCGAATACCTAAAACAAAATTAGAGGAATGTTTTGAATCAAATATAAGGCATGCTAAACCTATAAATTTTACGAATACTATAAAGTTTATAAAACCTACCAAGAAAGCTATAAGACCTACAGATAGTAACTCTTTAATGCGAACACCAAAAAATGTTATGGAAAAGTTTTTAACATGTGATGATGTTGCAGAAAGATATGGCGTTAAGAAAATTACTATATGGTCATGGATTAGAGAAAAGAAACTTAATGCTATCCAGACGGGCAAAAAATATCGTATAAGGCCGGAAGACCTGAAAGCTTTTGAAGACGCAAGAATGTCGGTACAAATAATATCAAAGGAGCAGAAGAATGAAAGCCTATGAAATAGTGGAGTCACAAGAGAATATCAGAGTGTAGATTTAAAAGATATATTGAATGGGTTAGATTGATGAGGGTAAATATGCCGTTGATCCAGGGGATTCAGATAAATTTTTAGAACTTTACCCTGGTGCTATGGAATTATCCTGCACGGGGAATTGAGTCCCGCCCAAATAAAGTAAAGAGATGAAGGAAAACATGAAAAGAGGAACAACAGCATTACGGATTTTAATTCAGATTGCTATTAGGTTGGAAAAGAAAAACGCGGCTGTGAAGGAAAGCCCTGCAATCGATAGTCAGAAAGGAGCAGATATACTACGACAGAAATACTAGAAATTATCCTCGTCAAGGATATGAAGATGGTGTGATTTTTAAAAAAGGTCGTGCAGGAGGTTAATACTCCTGCCTTTCTTTTAAGTAAATATATAATTGGGGGCGGGATTAATGGCTGGAAAAAGGTTGCCTAATGGGTATGGTACAAGGCCAAGACAGTTAAAAGATAGGCGTTGGAGAATTGACATTACAATTACTGATGATGAAGGGACTAGTAAGCGTAGGAGTGTGTATGGTCTATCTGAGAAAGAGGTTATTGCCAAACGTGACAGTTTAATTGAACAGGCTAAGAATGGTTGTTCTGTGACTTCTCAGGCCGACAAGCTGACGTTAGGAAAATGGATAGATGAGTGGTTGGAAACATACAAAAAGGATAAGGTTAGCAGTGGAACCTATAATTTATATAGTTATTGCTATAAATTATGGATAAGTGATAAATTAAAAGACATGCCATTAAAGAAAATCCGGCATAATTTATTGCAAAAATTTATAAATGAGTCTGAGAAAAAATATAGCGGTCAAACTTGTGGAATTATTCGTGTGGTGCTGCAGCAATCTTTGAGTATGGCTGTTAAGAATAAATATATATTAAATAACCCTGCCGAAGGATTGCAGGTTCCACCTAAAGGGAAAAAGAAGGTTGTACCACTTATTAAGGATGAATTGAAGTTATTATTAAGCGAAACCAAAGGAACAAGAAATTATTTATTTTATGTGTTATCTGTATATAGCGGAGCTAGAATCGGAGAAGTGTTAGGTTTAAGCTGGGCAGATATAAATTTTAAAAAGAATACGATTCACATCAATCATAGTTTAAACTACAATAGCAAACTGAAAAAATGTGAATTAGGACCAACTAAAACAGGTAAACCACGCGATGTACCCATATTGCCAAAGTTAATTGATATTATTAAGCAGCATAAAGCTGAGCAAGCTAAAGAAAAGCTGCAAATAGGAAAAGAATATAACAAGGAAAATATGGTATTCTGTGATTATAATGGGCTTTATTTAAGTCCTAATAATATGAGGATACAATTTAATAAAGTTATTAATCAGCTAGGCATAAGCAAAGAGTGTACACCGCATACTTTAAGACATACGTTTGTAAGCCAAATGATTAGTGCAGGGAATAATATTAAGTTAATTTCTGAAATAGTGGGACATGCTAATATTAATATCACGATGGATACTTATGGGCATTTAATCCCTGGGGATGCTAGCAAAGCAATAGAAGCATTATCAAAACAGATGGATGATATTGCCATTTAGCAGTGTTTTTTTACCGCAAAAAATACCGCAGTCATGCCTAAAAAACAACATGCGGTAATAAGTGATAAGGCTAAAGAATGCTTGTGTAATAAGCAATAAGAGGTAATAAGATCAGTGAAATTTAACAAAACCGTAACAATCCCTTAACAAAGGGAAATTAGGAATAGGTTACAATTTAACTACGAGAAGTCTTGATGTAGCTTCTATGCATAGGCTTAAAGGTTGGCGTAAGCTTAACAGGAGGATTTAAAATGCAATTAGTAAGTAAAGAACATAAAACGAAACTATTATATGATCATTATATGAGGTATCTATTTATTGCCAGCGCAAGTTTGATGACGATTATTATTGTTACAATCATTGTTTTTGTCGGCGGACAGGGGCTCTTGACCTTTAAAGAAGTAAGTCCTTTAGACTTCTTTTTTTCAGCAAAATGGGATCCAATGGGGCTGGAGTATGGTGCCTTAAGTTTTATCGTAGGTTCTTTAGCAGTTACTGTACTATCCATTTTATTGGGCGCGCCTTTAGGATTGGCTGGTGCGATTTTTATGGCGAAAATTGCTCCAGCTTGGTTGAGTAAAATTATGAGACCAGCTACGGATTTATATGTAGCGATTCCTTCTGTCGTATATGGCTTTGTGGGCCTAACGATCATTGTACCTTTTATTCGAACCTATTTTAATGTAAATATCGGCTTTGGTTTATTAGCCGCTTCGATTATTCTAGCGATTATGATTTTACCTACGATTGTGAGTATTTCAGAAGATGCTCTTCGAGCAGTACCAAAGAGTCTGGAGGAAGCTTCCTTAGCTCTGGGAGCAACAAGATGGCAAACGATTTGGCATGTTCTTTTACCTTCTGCATTGCCTGGAATTTTGACCTCGATTATTTTAGCTATGGCAAGAGCGGTAGGGGAAACCATGGCAGTTCAAATGGTAATTGGCAATACTCCACAATTAGCTACATCTTTATTTATGCCTACTTCTACACTGCCTAGTGAAATTGTTGTGGAAATGGGCAATACTCCCTTTGGTTCAGCTTGGGGAAATGCGTTGTTCCTAATGGCATTTGTGCTGTTAGTGTTATCCTTGTTAATGATTTTGATTATTCGCCGAATTGCCAGAAAGAAGGTGATCTAAATGTCTGCAAAAGTTTTTGATAAGCTAGCTACGCTGCTAATGTGGCTGGCAGGTATTGTAATCTTAGGTATATTGGCTGCTTTCTTGCTTTATATTTTATACAAAGGGGTACCTGTACTGTCATGGGATTTTATTTTTGGTAAATCCAGTGATATTCAAGCCGGCGGCGGTGTAGGAGCTCAGTTATTTAACTCTTTTTACATTTTATTTTTATCCCTCTTAGTTTCCATACCATTGGCCATTGGCGCAGGGGTGTATTTAGCCGAGTATGCTCGTGATAATAAACTGACGGATTTGATTCGGTTGAGTACAGAGAGTCTGGCAACGGTTCCATCCATTGTATTAGGGTTATTTGGCATGATTATCTTTGTCAATGCATTGGGCATGGGATTCAGTATTATCGGGGGAGCTTTAACATTAATGCTGCTTAATCTGCCTGTTCTAGTCAGAGTGACGGAGGAGTCCGTGCGAAATGTTCCCGTGCATTATCGTGAAGCAAGTTTGGCTCTTGGTGCTACGAAGTGGCAGACGATTTGGCGGGTTGTTTTACCAAATGCATTGCCTGGCATTATTACGGGTGTTACGCTGACTGCGGGGAGAGCATTAGGTGAAACAGCCATCTTGATTTTTACAGCTGGTACGACAGTTGGACGGCAAATTGTCAATTTTGATGTGACTGCAGCAGGTGAAACCTTAGCTGTACATCTTTGGTATGTTATGGCTGTAGGACTTGTACCTGACAGAGTGGAAATTGCAAATGGGTCTGGAGCATTATTAATCATTACAATTCTTATATTAAATTTATTGTTTACCATACCGAGTAGAATCCTGCAGCGCAAATTAGGTGCTGGCGGACATTAGAAAAAGTAAGATGTTGCAATACATCAAGACGAGGATTTAGGCGAGTTTTAACTTGCTTAAATCCTTGTTTTTTTATAAGGAGAGAAGTATAAGTTTATAGATGCAAAAAAGATAAGATTGTATGAACCACAAAGGCACAATGCCGCTATCGCGGCACACAAAGGAGTGCACAAAAAAATATAAAACTTTGTGTCCTTCGCGTCTTCGCGGTTCAAAAGGCTTTATTTTTTAGGACGCCCAGCTTTTTCTTATACGAGGCTGATAGTGGCTGCTGTCTTTGGTGGAAGTAGCCTCTATTTTCATATTGAGTAGTAAAAAAATACATTTTGGTAAAAGCTATAATGAAATATTGAGGAGGTGGCGGTATGGGAAAAAGTATGATCAGTAATCTGATTACGGGAATCAAAGATGTACTGGTATATCAGCCGCCTGATCAGCCGACTCCTTTTGTTTTGAATGAGACGCAGAAGGAAAAAGCAGAAATCGACGGTGAATTTTTCCCTCCTGCTACTGTCACAGAGGGCATACGAGAGTTAGAGTTCATGATCAATTATGCGAAAAAATTAGATGCGTTTATGCAAAAAAGCAGTAAGGATTTACGAAGTAAAGAAAAACATGAAATCGTCAAGAAAATTAAAGCCGAGTTTGAAATGATACAGACTGAATGGAAGGAAATTAAAAAGTATACGAAAAAGAATCACAGCATTGACGGTATGTACAATAATACTGTGATAAGTACAGACTTAGGTGAAAATAAGAGCATGTTAGAATCCATTTATCAGCTGCCTGTGAATAAGGATGTGGTAATTCGAAGCATTACCATCTCAGACCAGCCTAAGATTAAAGTTCTTGTTGTATTTATGGATGGACTTATCGATAAGAAAATTATCAATATGACCTTATTAGAACCTTTAATGTTCATGAAGAATATTCAAGAGCATGTGCAAGGTGAAGATTTCATCAGTTTTGTCATGGAAGAGTGCCTTCCTAGTGGGCAAGCTTCAAGGATCGGAAGTTTTAAGGAAGTGCAGCAAGCAATCAATACTGGTGATGCAGTAGTGTTTTTTGATGGCAGTGGAGAAGCGGTGGCGGTAGAAACAAAAGGGTATGAACATCGCAGTATTGGCAACCCTACAACGGAGCAATCAGTTCGTGGATCGCAAAATGCATTTACAGAAGTATTACGTGTCAATACAGCCCTTATTCGAACCATGCTTCATGCCAGTGACCTGATAACCGAAATGATTCCTATCGGTGCAAGAGGACATTCTAATTGCGCTGTTATGTATATCAAATCAATTGCCAATGAAGAACTGGTTGAAGAAGTAAAAAGACGTGTTAATAGTATCAGTACTGATATTATAACGGATTCGGGTGTACTAGAACATTTTATTGAAGATTTCCCCAAAAACCCATTTCCTCAAACCTTATCAACAGAACGGCCAGACCGAGTAGCCATTCACTTGTCAGAGGGGCGGGTAGCTATTTTTATCGATGGCAGCCCATTTGGACATATTCTACCTGTCTCCTTCTTCACTTTGATGCATTCATCAGATGATTTTAGCCTGAATATGTATTATACCAATTTGCTGCGTCTGGTTAGATGGTTTGGCGCGTTATTATCCTTACTGCTGCCTGGTTTATATTTAGCTATTAGTACCTTTCATCAGGAAGCAATACCCACAGAGTTATTGCTGTCCATTGCTGCAGCTAGGGCACAAGTACCCTTTCCTACAGTCGTCGAAATTTTGTTTATGGAATTTTCTTTTGAGTTAATTCGTGAAGGGGGACTGCGGATTCCGGGTATTCTAGGTTCGACCATCGGTATCGTAGGAGCGTTAATCTTGGGACAGACGGCTGTGGCAGCTAAGATTGTAAGTCCCATCATGGTAATTGTCATTGCCCTGACTGGTTTAGCATCCTACAGCATTCCTGATTATCGATTGGCATCAGCCTTTCGCTTATCTCGCTTTATATTTGTGCTGTTAGCAATGTCCATGGGACTCATTGGCGTTGCCTGCGGCTTTTTACTGTTTATTGCTATGCTGTGCTCTTTAAAGTCCTTTGGTATGCCTTATATGGCGCCGCTGGCACCTAGGACCGTGAATGGAGGAGATACAATCTTCAGAAGTACTGCTTATCAGCAAAGGCGCAGACCAGATGCACTGAATACTAAGGATGAAATCCGACAAAAACACACCAGTAGAACTTGGATTATAGATTCTTCGAAAGGAGGCAATGATCATGAATGATCTGCATCCCGGCAAGTTAGGCGTAGCTGATGGCATCGCTCTGGTCTTTGGTATTGTGATGCCTCGTGTGTTCCTATCGACTATTTCGAATCTCATTCAGCAGGATGGACCTATTTTATGGCTGGCAATGGTGATTTATACAATCATTCCTCTAATTGTTTTATACATGATGGCCTATGTGCATAAGGGAATAACCGGGGATATTTTTATGGTGTGCCAGCAGCTTGTCGGTACAATCGGAGCATGGATCATATTAGTAAGCTATAGCGTCATGTTTTTGAGCAACGGTGCTCTCATTTTACGTTTGTATTCTGAATATACCTTGCTGACCGCACTGCCGCGGGTGGAGTTTCAATTGGTTATCGTCTGGTATGCAGTATCAGCAGGTATTTTATGCTATTTGGGAATTGAAACCTTGACGCGGACGAGTTATATTGTCATGCCTTTTTCCATAGCGGCAATTGGAGTGATACTGCTACTGCTAGTGCCTTTTTATATTGCATATAATCTTACTCCCTGGCAGGGAAATGGCGTTATGCAAGCCGTACAAACAGGCATTAAAGGAGCAGGGTATAATGTAGGGGTCTTAGCGTTAGTTTTTTTGGCCCCAGCTTTTCAAAATACAAGGACCATTAAGAAGGCAGCTCTTTATGCGTTAAGTTATGCAGGAATGCTACGCGTTATTTTTATCCTTATTTATACTATGGTCTTCGGTAATGCTGTCGGTGCAGAAAAGACAATGCCGCTTTTTGAATTGGCACGTTTGGTGTACCTGAACCAATACCTTCAAAGGATTGAGGCTTTATTTATTGTCGTGTGGGTGGTGTTTGGTTTGTTAGCCGTCGCGGGCAGCCTATATGTTGGTTTATATCTTCTGGCTGTATTATTAAAACTGCCCACGCTAAGGCCCATCGTGCCATTAGGAGCGATATTAATCGCGAATTTAGCAATGATGCCCCCTGATATTGGTTACGTTTTGGAAGTGGATCAAAAACTAATTACGCTATTTGATGTTGGTATCTATGTTTTTCCTGCCCTGTTATTTATCCTGGCATGGTGGAAGAAGAGGAGGGGGAAACCGTGTACATCCGCCTCATCTTAGGAACCATGTTACTGAGTATGGGAATATTTCTTTCTGGATGCAATGGTGCTAGAGAAAGTGAGGAAGTCGCTTATATCGTTGCAATCGGTATTGATAGGGCAGAGCAAGAGGGTATGATTAAAGTAACATATCAGATCGCCAAACCTAATGTGGAAGGGAACAAAGGAGAGGGGGAAAAAGATACAGTTTTAATAACCAATTCGGCTATAACCATAGCGGAGTCTCTTAATTTACTCAACTCGACTACAGCTTTGGTGCCTTCTATGTCCCATGTTAAGGTATTAGTGGTGGGCCAGGAACTGGCTCAGGAAGGATTGGCCAATATGTGGGGATCGCTGAAGCGTTATCGGGAATATCGCGGATCTATGTTTGTTTTAGTGGCAAAGGGGACAGCGAGAGATTTTCTAGAGGCGAATAAACCTAGTTTTAATATATCTGCATCGAAATATTTTGAGACCATGCTTGATTCAGGAGTAGAAACTGGATACTATTTACGTGTCAGTTTTCACCAATTTTATATCAGGCTTAAGAGCAATAGCGCAGAATCCTATGCAACATTTGTAGATATTAGCGATTTATCCGGTAAAGGAGAAATCGCCACCCCAAAGGTAGCTGGCAGCAAAGTTGACGGTTATACTGCTGGCGGAATACCCCTTCAAGGCGGTAATCCCATACAATTTGCCGGTACTGCCATATTTAATGGTGACAAGATGGTAGGTACATTAAGTACTACAGAGACACGCATGATGGCGATGTTACTAGGAAATTTTAATAATGGCTTTCTTTCAATGGAAGATCCTCTTGTTCCAAAGAAATTTCTAAATGTGAATCTACGATTAGGATCTGCACCTAAAATTAAGGTGGCTCTGGAAGAAGGACGTCCAGTCATTGATGTCAAGATTAGGTTAGAGGGGGAAATTACAAATCTTCCTTCGGGGATTAACTATGAACAGGAGAGTTATCTTCGATTGCTTGAGGAGCAAGTAAACCAAGTATGTCATGAGGAAATGGCAAATATGATTCAGCATACCCAGGAGCTTAAATCAGATGTAATAGGTTTTGGTTACTATATAAGACCAGAATTTACAAATTATCAAGATTACTTGCAGTATTCTTGGTGTGAGAAGTATAGTCAGGCAAAGGTAAATATTACAATTGATACAAAGATTCGTCGTACGGGGTTAATGATACGAACCTATCCCGTAAAATAAAATTTATAAGAGGAGAAGGTAAGAATGGATTATATGTTTTTAGCAGCGTCAATGTTGTCTGGCTTTCACGGATATACTTTCTCTCAGTGGTTGTGGAAGAATGAAAACATGGTTGGGGCAGTTGGGGTATTGCTGTTAATCTTTATTTGTATAGGAATGCCGGTTTTTCGCATAATGAATAATGGACAATGAATGTATTTAGGTTTTCAGACCATACTAACAAGTAAGAAGACTTGTGCTAAATGGAGGGCAAAGTCCATTTAGCGCCTGGTCCCACTTATCTGCTGGATAAAGTAAGTAGGAGGTAGAAAGATGCATAATAAAAGACGGTACGTTGTAATTGCCTTGGTAGTAATCATCGTTTTTGCTGCGAGCGGGTGTTCTATGATGAATCCTCAGTCAAAACCAGAACAGACCCCCGCAGTGCCGCAAAAGCAAGCAGTTGAAGGAAACGAACCTGAGATTTTGGTGTTTATGCATGAAACAGGTGAAAAGAAGAAAATGAAAATGGAAGAGTATGTGGCTGGCGTGGTAGCAGGAGAGATGAAGAATGATTGGCCAGTTGAGGCCTTAGCGGTTCAAGCTATACTAGCGCGAACTTTTACCCTGCAAGCGATGGATGAAAAAGGTGGGGTTCCTGCAAGAGGAACTCAGGCATCGACAGACATTAAAGAATTTCAAGCCTATAATGCGAAGGCCGTAAATGATAGTGTTAAAAAGGCTGTTGAGATGACCAGAGGCATGGTGATTACCTATCAAGGAAAGCCGATTCAAGCTTGGTTTCATGCTTCTGCCGGCGGCATAACAGCTACTGCGAAAGAGGGCTTAAATTACAAAGAGGATGAACCTCCTTATATTCAGTCCGTAAAGTCTCCGGATGATTTAGCACCGGCTGATGTACAAAATTGGACAGCCTCTTTTACGAAGAAAGAGCTGATAGATGCGCTGACTAAGATGCGAAAAAACGTTACTAGTCTTGATAGTATCGAAATCGGTAAGAAAGGACCTTCGGGTCGAAGTATAACTCTCTTGGTGAATAAGAATATAGAGGTGTCCGGGCCTGAGCTGCGAGTTGGTCTTGATAGTGTGAAGCTCAAGTCAATGCTGCTTGATAAGGTAGAAATCAGCGGTGATAATGTAATGTTCACTGGTAAAGGATATGGTCACGGTGTGGGGATATCCCAATGGGGGGTCAATAAATTGACAACTATGGGCAAAAAGCCAGAAGAGATTATTGGTCAGTACTTTAAAGATGTAACCATCGAAAATCGCTGGAACTAAAAGGGGCTGTCGCGCTAAGACAGCCCTAAAAACAAAAGACGGCAGTCAGCAGTAGCTGAAAGCCGTCTTTTGTTGTAAAATCAAGATTGTGAAAAACAAGAAATTACCTTTAAATTATACAGCAGACGGAAATGTATATCAACTGGTATTCCCGATGGACATTGGAGAGATGATCCCGGTAGATGATTCGGTACGGCTACTCAGCGTGGTGTTAGAAAGGATGGATTATAGCAAACTGTACGCCGCGTACTCTCGGATGGGGAGAATCGAGATTTCACCGAGACGTCTATTTAAAATCGTCGTATATGGATATATGAACGGTATCTATTCGAGCCGCAAGCTCGAACAGGCTTGCCGGCGAGACGTCAACTTCATGTATCTCTTAGGTCGGGAGAAAGCACCCAATCACGCCACCATCGCACGCTTTCGCAGCGAGCGACTGCCAGCGGTTATAGACGATCTGTTCTCCCAGCTTGTACGGCTGTTGGAAGAAGCGGGCGAACTGTCGCTCTCAAGTGTATTCATCGACGGAACCAAGCTGGAGGCCAATGCTAACCGCTACAGCTTTGTCTGGAAGAAATCCACGCAAATGAACGAACAGAAGCTACAGGCAAGGATGAAATCAGATCTGCCGACGCTAGCAGCAGAGTTCGGTCTGCGTTTTCATGTTGGTCAGAAAATTAAGGCCAAGGACCTAAAGAAACTGCGCAAACGGCTAAAAGCCCTGCAAGCCGAACGCGGCATTGTCTTTGTTCACGGCAAAGGGCAACGCAAAAGTCCGCTGCAGCGGGCTCTGGAGAAGGTAGAGGACTGCCTTACCCGGCAGAAGCAGTACGACGACTACAATCACAGCTTTGGGGAACGCGACAGCTTTTCCAAGACGGATAGAGATGCGACGTTCATGCGGATGAAAGAGGATCATATGAAAAATGGTCAGCTTAAACCAGGCTACAACGCTACCCTGGCAGTGGACGCCGAATATATTGTAGCCGCCATGATCAGTCAGGAGCGCAGCGACAGCCAAACATTGATCCCGATGCTGGAGACGCTCAAGGGACTGGGGTATACAAAGCCGGTAGCGGACGCGGGTTACGAGAGTGAGGAGAACTACACTTGGTGCGAGAAAAACGGACAATTCGCGTTTATTAAGCCGCGCAACCATGATACAGCCAAGACGAAGAAATACAGGACGAACATCGGCAAACGGGAAAACATGCGCTACGACGCAAACACCGATAGCTATCTATGCCACATGGGTCGGCCCATCCGGGCAGCATATGAGAAAAAGACCAAGTCTAAAGCCGGTTATCCGATTGTAACAACGGTGTACACCTGCTCGGAATGTACTGACTGTCCGCATAAAGCCCAATGCATCAAAGGAGCAAGCAAGACGCCGCTTGAGCAGCGGAGCAAAAACCTGTATATCTCCAAAACCTTTTTGCGCCAGCGTGAACAAATGCAGGAGCGGATCCAAAGCGAAGAAGGGATCTTGTTGCGCATCAACCGTTCCATTCAGGTAGAGGGGGCTTTTGGGGTGCTCAAACAGGACATGGGCTTCCGGCGGTTTCTGATGAGGGGCAGCGTCAAGGTGAAGATCGAGTTCTTGTTGTTGTGTATGGGGTATAATCTAAACAAACTCCACAACAAAACCCAAAGCAGCCGCTGTGGAAAGTATCTACATATTCCCAAAACGGCCTGACAACCACATACAGACTTTTTCTTAGGGGAAGAGACTTCCTCTATTTCATTATGTCCAAAAGTCGCCTGACGGTTTATTTTTCTGTGTTCATCCGCCTGTTTTCTATCTGCTTGCACAAAAAAAGGGGCGCCGCATTACATTTTTTCAAAAAACGTTTTGCGACAGCCCCTTCTTACAATAATAAAATAGTTACTTTCGATCTTTATAGTCTCTGTACCTACACGTTTAAACTGCATACATTTTTCTTATCTTTGCTGCTCATAGTATAAAGAGGGAGTAAATTGTGGAAAATACTAATTGCAGGGAAGGGGGAAGCGTAATAAAAAATAAAAAATGCATTCAAAAGCTATCCAAACATATGCCTGAAGCTTCTTTAGCAACAGCTAAGAAAAAGCTAGAACAATTACAGGATATTACTACACAAAGTGCAGAATTTGGTGAAGAGATAGGGCAAATTATTGCGCAGCTGCGTAAAGTGGCAGCTCCTTCCAATGAGCCTTTTCTCTTTACATCCGTATTAACTGAAAATGAAACATTACTGCGAGCTGTTTTTAGAGACTGCGAGGATATTGAATTTCGTATATTTGATGCAGGCGGTCGTAAGGCCTTACTTGTGTATTTGAAAGGAATGTGCGACACTTCCAATTTGGAAAGAAATGTACTGAAGTCGTTAATGGGACAGACATCTCCTACTAATGGCAATACAGTGAACGCATTAAATGGCCTCAATGATATGAAGGCTATTTCAGAGCAGATTTTAGGTTCTGCTTCTGTAAGGATTGTAAATAAAGCCAATATAGTGATTGAAGCGATTATGGCGGGGAATGCCCTGCTGTTGATTGATGGCTTAGAGGAAGGGGCGATCATTGCCGCTGTTAAGCATGTGAAACGCGACATTAGCGCACCCTATAATGAATATGCTTTGCAGGGACCGGATGAAGCATTTAACGAAGAGATTAATGACAATATTGCTCTTATCCGCCGTCGGGCTCGGGATACGAATCTCAAGGTACATATTATGACAGTAGGAGAACGGACTAAAACATCTGTTGCCGTACTATATGTAGCCAACTTGGTAAAGCCTGGTTTGGTGGAAGAAGTAGAGCGTCGTATCGGGTTGATAAAAACGGATAAGCTGTTAAGTTCTGCTACCATTGATCAATTTATAGTCGATCATCCTTGGTCCCCTTTTCCGCAAACCCAGACAACGGAGAGGCCAGATAAAATGTTGGCGGCATTATATGAAGGACGAGTCGGTATTATTGTAGATGGTACACCAGTGGAAATTCTAGTTCCTTGCACCTATAATATCCTCATGCAGGCCCCGGATGACTATACAATGCAGCCAATTGTAGCAAGTTTAATACGCTTTTCCAGAAATGCTGCAGCTTTTCTTGCTATTTATTTGCCAGCTATTTATGTTGCAGTTGTTTCTTATCATCCAGGCATGCTGCCTACCACGATGGCTATTTCGATCGCTGAACTTAGAGCCCGCACCCCCTTTCCTTCTTTTTTAGAAGCCATTATGATGGAGATATTACTGGAATTGATACAAGAGGCAATTATACGTCTGCCTTTAAAATTGACCGGTGCTGCTAGCATGATCGGTGCTTTCATCATTGGTAATACGGTTGTGCAGGCTGGTCTCATCAATCCTTTACTAGTCGTTGTTATTGCGACTACAGCGATTTCTTCCTATTCCATGCCTTCTTATAATTTCAGTATGGCTCTGCGCTGGACAAGAGTACCCATGTTGATGTTAGCGTCTATGTTAGGACTGTATGGTGTAATTTTAGGAGTTTTAGCCATTACCATCCACTTATGCTCCTTACGCAGTTTTGGAGAATCCTATTTGGGTGGGATGTTTAATGTTGATCTTCTGTCAGATTGGAAAGATAGCGTAGTGAGACTGCCTGCCAAGTTACTAAAAGAAAGACCTAAAGAATTTGGTGCCCAAGATCAGATAAGGATAGGTGACAGTGATGGCCAATCTGGAAGCTAAATCCTATATGTCACCATGGCAGCTGGCAATTGTGGTATTTGTTACTTCTGTGGGTGCGCAAATCTTGCTGAGTCCTCGCAGCTTGATTGCTGAGGCAGAACATGGAGCATGGATTAGTGTATTGCTTGGAGGAGTGTTGTTTTATAGTGCAACCTGCTTAATGCTTGTTTTAGCAAAGGAATATCCTGATGAGACGATCGTGGAATATGCTCCGCGGCTTTTTGGGAAAGTTGGAGGCAATCTTGTAGTCATCTGGTTTAATCTGTTATTTTTCCTGCAGGTCATTCAAATATTTTATGGTATGGGGAAAATCATAACTTTTTATATGTTTGACCGGACACCGCCTGAAGTCGTAATCGTAGCTTTGCTGGTGGTCTGTACTTATTGTGCAGTGCAGGATTGGGGAACCATTATGCGAATCCAGCAATTCATGTTTTTTGTTGCGTACAGTATACTCATTTTAGTATGGATGGCTAGTATTTTGAATCTGCAACCCGAAAATCTGCTGCCAATATGGCCAGTCAATACTAAAGCAGTTGTAAACGGTGGTTTTTCTACTTGGAATATGTATGCAGGTTATGAATGTGTATTGCTGCTCATGCCTTTGGTGTATAGACAAGTGAGTCTTGGCAGCTTAATTAAGATCATGGGGGAGCTTTTGGCTGCTTAAGCTTACTCTTTTTACTCGTTATAGTGATTATCATTGGAGTATTAACCGTAGAGGGTGCTAAAAATTTACTGTATCCAGCATTGATCGTTATTCGAAGTGTGGAATTACCTGGTACGTTTATTGAACGTTTGGAAAATTATCTGTTAATCGCTTGGATTCCGGTAGTGTTTGATACCTTGGCAGCCATGATGTTCTTTATGGGACAAGTATGCATGCGGCATTGGCGTCAGGCTGACCATCGTCCTTGGGTACTATTTTTAGTGCCGGTTATATATGTGGGCAGCACTCTTCTGGATAATCAGCAAGTTTATGAGATGACCAGTAAATTCACAATGTGGCTAGGACTGGCTTTCTCCTTTATTATGATTCCCCTATCCCTCTTACTTGTCTGGTGGCAAAAACGGAAGGCAGGGACAGGTTGTGGCTAAGAAGAAAATTATGGGCGTTATGGTATTATGCTGTTTATGTCTGCTTGTTGCCGGATGTTGGGACCGACGAGAATTACAGGATCGTAATTTTGTGCTGGGGGTAGCAATTGACATGGCGGATGCCGGTGTACAACCAGGCTTAGATCCAGAGCAAGAGCTTAAAGTGAAAGAAACGGAAACGTTTGTTCAACCAAACGGCAGAAAACGGTATCGTTTAAGTCTGCAGTTATTAAAGTTTGCTACGGGTGGAGCTGGTAAGGATGAATCCTCAACCTATGTTATATCCAATACAGGAGAATCTTTTTTTGAAATGGTAAGGGATATGTTGGGGCAGTCCAGCAGATCTCTCTGGTTTGAACATTTGCAGGTCATTATTATTAGTGATGCAGTATTAAAACAAACGGGATTGGCTGACATTGTGGATTTTTTTAAACGAGATTCTGAGATGCGTTCCCGGATTAAAGTATATGTAACACCAGGAACAGCCCGTTCTTTATTAGAATATGAGCCCCCATCCAAGGAAGCTGGTGGTATGTATTTAGCTGATCTTATACGTCTTCACAGTCGTAATAATCATATAGCAGGATCTCGTACTGATTTAGGATACACAGTTGGATATCTTGATAGCAAGAGTAATATATTATTACCTCGAATTGAAATTGCTGATAAGGTAGTGAAACTAGGTGGATCGGCAGTATTTAAAAAAGATAAATTTGTTGGTTATGTCGATGGATATGCCATAGCTGGTTTAAAATTTATGTATGGAACGGAAGAGTCAGCTATTGTCGCTACCGATTGTCCTGATCATCCTGGTCATCAGATGGCGTTTGAACTATTTCGTGATGATACAAAACTCACGCCTCATGTAGAAGGCGATACAATCTATTTTACTGTAGATATAAACATGTATGGTAATCTTGGAGAGCTCCAGTGCGATACACGCCAGGATGATACGTTAGATCCACAGTATATCCGCAGGTTAGAAGTGGCATTTGCGGAAGAGATTAAACAAAATGTACTCTATGCAGATCGCGTTTTTAGAAAAGAAATGCAAGTCGATTCCATTAGTCGATTTGCTGGTAAGTTAAAAGCATATGAGCCTAAGACCTGGGCGAAGATTCAGGATCAATGGGATGAGATATATCCTACAGTTCCTCTTATTGTCTCCGTAAATGTAACGATTCAGAAAGTTGGCAGCCATAAGTAGAAGGAGCAAAGAATTACTAAGATACGCATGTCTAATACTGCCTAATGAAGGGAGGGAGAATCGTTGTTAACTGACATGATGGGTTTGATTGGGAATCGCACTTTTAAGCGTTGGATTGGTTGTATTCTAACTCTTGTAATTAGTGTATGTATTAGTGGCTGCTGGGATCGGCGTGAGCTGCAAGAGAGGCATTTCGTTCTTGCAGTAGCGATTGATAAAGCAGATGAAGGACTGGACTCTGAAATTGGAAAAGATGTTGCCCGAGTGGAAGATTTTGTTCAGCCTCATGGCAGTAAACGTTACCGTCTGAGCTTTCAAATATTGCAATTAACTCCCTCCAATAGTAGTGAAGGTCCTGGCAGAGGAAAAACATCAACCAGTGTAATTTCTACTACTGGTGAATCTATGCTTGAAATGATTTGGGATTTGCAGGGGCAGTCCAATAAGGAACTTTGGTTTGATCATGTTCAAGCGATTATCATTAGTGATGCTGCTGTCAGGCAGGGAGGACTGCGGCCTATGCTTGATTTTTATCATCGAAATGAGGAAATGCGCTGGCTTACTAAAGTTGTAATTACTGATGGGGAAGCAAGAAAAATTTTGGAGTATAAGCCTCCTAGCGGTGAAGCAAGCGGCATGTTCATCGCCAATAGTCTGCGAATGTATGGAAAAAGCCCTCATGTTCCAGGATGGCATACTGATTTGGGAGATATCTCCACATCGAAAGATAACCGGAGAAGAGTGCTGATACCACGGATTGAATTGGCAGAAGATGTGGTGAAGCTGGGGGGATGGCCATATTTAAAGATGAAAACTTTGTTGATTATGTAGATGAATACGCTACACAAGGCGGAAAATTAATGGGCGGTGTCGAAAAATCAGCGATTGTTACTTTTGAGTGTCCTGAACATCCTGGAAGATTAATGATATTTGAGCTTTTTAGCCATATTACAAAAATGAAACCTCATATAGAGGGAGATACAATTTATTATACGTTAGATATTGCCATGAGAGGCAATATGGGGGAAATGCAATGCAGGCTCCAGCATGATACGATAGAAAATCAGGAAATACATAAGCTTGAGCAGCTAATTGCTGATGCTGTAAAAAAAAATATACTATATTCTTTTCATATCTTCCAAGATCTGAAAGTCGATGCTAGTTTCTTTGGACAAAAGTTAGAAGCCTATGAGCCTCAAATGTGGGGACGAGTCAAGGATCATTGGGACGAGGAAGTTTTCCCTAATATTTCTTTGATTGTATCGGTTGATGTAGTGATTGACAATGTGGGAGCACATCAGTAATAAAATAGAATTTATGAGCCGCAGAGAACACTGAGAAAAGATGTGTTCTCTGCGGCTTTGCGGTTAACATTCTGTTTTCTATGTTTTAAAATACGCGTAGTACTTTCTTATCCCATAATAAAACTAAAAATCCATAGGAGTAATGCCGTAGCAGTGTAGCCTATGGCTGTTTTATGAGCCATATTGGCTTCACGGGCTCGCGCATTATGTTTATCCAAAAGATTACCAAGATGCCAGGATACTCCAGCAGTAGTCAGAAAGACTAATAAAGTCCAAATGGTGGTTTTATGCACCAGCTGAAATGCTAATTTTTGCCAAATATAAGAAATATCGATGTTCATAAAAAGAGCTCCTCGTGTATTTTTATAGATGTATAGCCTCATAAAACAGTAATGAGCCTCAAAGGTTCTGAAGAACAAAAATCTTTTATTGTGTTCGATCGTTTTTTTAGTATGCCCATATTCTTCTAGCTGTACTATTTTTATAATTGGCGGCATATACATACAATGAAAAGTTAGCATAGGGGAGGATTTTCTATGACGATAGATAATAAAACACCTGCTTGGCGCCATCAAATTATAGTGGTTGACCGAGAGGAAATGACAATTGATGGTGTGCTCAGTTTAGGGAGTTATGATGAAAAAGAAGTTATTATGGAAACCGAGCAAGGTGTACTCATTGTAAAGGGTGAGGGGCTGAATATTAAACAGTTGAATTTAGATAAAAGTAATATTGTGGTAGAAGGATTGATCAAGGGTGTTTCTTATGACGATACTTCTCATAATAAAAAAGGCTTGTTAGAGAGATTTTTAAAATAGTAAACCTGCAAATAGTAAAACTGGCTTGGCGTAAGCCAAGTTTTCTTTATAAGATATAGAAAGTATAAGTTTTTAGGTGCGAAAAAGATGAGATTATATGAACCACAAAGGCACAATGCCGCTAACGCGGCACGCAAAGGAGTGCACGAAAAAATAAATAAAAACCCTTTGTGTCCTTTGCGTCTTTGTGGTTCCATTCGTTTTATCGGTCTTTTAATAAGCATAGAAAATATATTTCCGCTGTTGCAATGCGCGAATGTAGCACTATATGAGTCGTATCGTGTTGCATATCGCGCCTTTATCTGTTTGGATTCTTGGGTGAAAGGAGTATTGTCTTGGGGCCCAGATTGTTGATCCTATGGCGTATCGGATTGGTCGTATTTGTGATTCAGTTGGTTACTTATAGTATTATAGGCTATGGAATTTCACGGATACATAATAAGGCATGGGAGATATTTAATGGAAATTCTTATGTTATAGCAGATGTTGATAATAAGGTACCTTATGGAGAGTTGATCAATCGACGTGCCCGACAGGCTGGTATAAATGGTCAAATCGTTGCAAGTCTGATTCATGCAGAAAGTTCTTTTCAACCTCGAGCGCATTCGCCGGCAGGAGCTTACGGATTAATGCAGATTATTCCTAGTACATGGCGCCAAGTGAATGAACAAGCTAACGTGTGCGCGGGCCGCCATCCTGGAGAATGTACGGTTGAATGTTATTATAATGAAGAGCTTAATATTCGTATCGGAACCTTATATCTTAGTCAATTAGTAAATAAATATGAAGGAAATATGGTATTGGCTTTGGCTGCTTATAATGCCGGCCCAGGGGCAGTAGATAAATATGGAGGAATACCTCCCTATGATGAAACCGTAAATTATGTAAATCGTGTAATTGGCTATTGGTATGAATTATCTTCCTCTTCTATGCCTTATACTATTCTTGCAGAAGAACAATGGGAATATATTCGTACTGCTATAGGGTGGTGGTGTATGATTACCTTGCTGGGAATGGTATGGATAGCTGGGAAATTGCATCGCTATTATCATTCATGGCGCTGGAGGTGAGGCAGTGCAAGTAGAAAGTCAATTCTCAATTTTTTTATCTACGGTTGCTACAGGTATAACATTAGGTGTATTATTTGATTGCTATCGAGTATTACGCGGTACCTTTAGGCCGAAGGTTTTAATAACATGGGTTACAGATTTGCTCTATTGGTTAATTGCGACTGCTGTTGTATTTATTGCTTTGGTGCTGAGTAATTGGGGGGAACTTAGGTTTTATGTATTTTTAGGAATTATAAGTGGTGTTGGCTTATATTATCGCCTATTAAGTTTATATGTGATCCGTTTATTTACTGGTATGATTAAGCTGACAAAGAGTGTAATCGCTTTCGTAAAAAATATGTTTATTGTGTTTATTATCAGACCAATCTCTTTGTGTATAAAAATTGTGAGCTGGCCTTTTCGATGGATTAGCAGCAAAGTAAAAGCTTGGTATCAGGTTTGGTATCCCAAACCGCCCCTCGATGAGAAAAAATAAAAAAGTCTATAAAAAAAGAGGAATGCATTCACTAATTGGCGAATAAAGCTGTCTTATACATAATAGTATTTTATATGTGGTGGTGAAGTGAGTGCGGAAACAGCAAAAGTATCGTGTGAAATGGTTTAAACTATTTCTATTTGTATTATGCAGTTATTTTATTTATCTAACTGTTGGTCAACAAAGTCAACTTTCCTCTATTCGCCGTGAAAATCAAGCCACACGTATGCAGCTTCAGCAATTACGAGAGGCTAATACCGTATTACAAGAAGAGCGTAAAGCATTACATGATCCTAAATATGTAGAAAAATTGGCTCGTGAAGAGCAAGGATTGGTCAAACCAGGAGAGATTCCTTTCATTTCGGTGGAAAAAAATAATTTATAGCGGCTTTTCTTGACACCTTTTCAGTGTCAAGGTTATAATATGGATGAAAAACATAGTTTTTTAAGGGGGAAGTTTGATTAGTATGTCCATTGAAGTTGGCAGTGTGGTTGAGGGCGTTGTGACAGGTATTACAAATTTCGGAGCATTTGTAGAATTGTCTGGAGGAAAAGTAGGTTTAATTCATATCTCGGAAGTTGCTGATGTATATGTTCGTGATGTGAAAGATTTCCTGAAAGAGCAAGATACGGTAAAAGTTAAGGTTTTGTCAGTTGATGAGCGCGGGAAAATAGGGTTGTCGATTAAGCAACTTCAGCCGCCAAGTCCAAGTCCAGCTCCTAGTCCTATTCCCAGGAGAGCACCAGCCAATGATAATCGGCGTTTTGGGAAAGTGAATGCGCCGTCCTTTGAAGACAAGTTGACTAAATTCTTAAAAGATAGTGATGAACGTCTTGGAGATTTAAAACGTAATACAGAATCCAAACGTGGCGGTCGTGGCGCTGCTCGTTCTCAGTAATAGTTCATCAGAGCATTTCAATTTGAAATGCTCTTTTTGATATAAATTCTTTAATGTATCACAGCCTAGACACTACATGGGAAAAATTTCCTTATACCTCGACAAAAATAATAGTATTATAGTTCAAAAAAACCACCTGACATTGTAGTTGTCAGGTGGTTTTTTACCTTTTACTCTACTTTTTGTCGGAATTTTTGTTTCATAACGGACTTATTCAGACAAAGATTGAATACCAATATATGTAAAATAATAATATGTACTTGATGCGGACTATCTATCTCCTGTTGGTATTATATAAATAGAGGTGAATCATTATGCCAAAAGTAACTGTTATTACCTTGCCAAATGAGATGCTAGATGTACCACAACCAATAACGGAAAAGAAACAAGCACCTCGCCAGTTGTCGTTTAAGAAGGTTTTTTACAAAGGATATTGTGTATTGCTGTCTATCATGCAGACGGAAAATTGGTTTATCAATATTTTATCCTTTTTATTGGGACGAGTTACGATTATGGGTGACATTGCACCGATTGGATTGGCCTTTTTTGCTGCGGTAGCACAACTGCAGAAAAGACGAGCCTTTATGGTAGGACTATGGTGCATTGCTGGGGTCTTATCGGCAGGATATTACGTAGAAGTTGGCATTTATGTTGCAACGATGTTCTTATATTTTTTGTGGGCAGACAAGCTGACACGATTGCACAAAAAAATAATGGCTGTGCCTTTATTGGCATTTTGCGTGATCATATGTTATGGATTCGTACTCAACCTATTTGCGCAGACAACGCTATATAGTTTCTTATTACTGTTATTTGGTGCCGGTACTTGTATGGTGCTGTCCTATATTTTTATGTATGGGGTGCCGCTGTTACTAGAGAAGCAATCCATCTATTCACAGCAATATGTGACCAGTGAACGCCTCAGCTGCATGATCTTGCTGCTGGCAATTGCCGTGGCTGGACTGGGGAATCTCATGATTCTCGACTATAGTATTCGTAATATGGCAGGTTGTCTTTTAATTATGGTGATGTCTCTTGCCGGTGGTCCGGGACTTGGTTCTTGCGTGGGTGTAGTGGTTGGACTGGTTATAGGGTTAAGTGATGGAAATGCAACGTTGACTATATCCGTATATGCGGTAGCAGGTGTTTTAGCAGGAGCTTTTCGCGGATTGGGAAAATTTGCAGTCATATTAGGATTTATATTAGGAAGTGCCATTACTATATTATATTTTGGACAAGATCAGCAATTATTGCGAATACTAAGTGAATGTGCAATAGCAGGGGGATTGTTTATCTTTGCACCCAACAAGGGATTAGCCGGTTGGTGTGATCTTGCCTTTTCCTCTCCTTCGTCTGTATCTGCAGCCGACAATTCACTGCATGTACAAGAAACGGTATCGAAAATTAAAAATATTGCAGAGGTATTTCATGAGTTGGCTGGAACTTTTGGCAGTATTGTTGAAGATACGAAAGGAAAGATTCGAGATGATGAGTTAGCCAAAACACTATCTGCTGTAGGGGAGCAGTTATGTGTGAATTGCAGTAAAAGATCCCAATGCTGGGAGGCTGATTTTTATCGTACCTACCATGGCATTTTAGAACTGCTGGGGCAAACAGACATCAAATCCATGCCTGTGAGCAAATTGCCAAAAGTCTTTCAAGAAAATTGTATTCGAAAGAAAGAGTTAATCGAGACGATTGGCTTGGTAACGGAACGGAACCGTACTACATCATTTTGGCAAAAGAGAATTATTGAGCAGCGTCAAATTGTTACTGAGCAAATGGAAGCTACTAGCGTGATTATTAATAACTTAGCTTATGAAATCGGTAAGGTTGAGCATTCAAATAAGGCTTTGTCTCTAGTATTACAAGAAAAGGCTGCTATGCTGGCATGTTCTCTTACAGGAGTAAGGGTGACAGGAAAACAAGGGGGAGCTGTAATTGAGGTTAGTAAAGCTCCATGTAATAATAAAAAAGAATGTGTGAATACTATTTTGCCTTTAGCATCGAGTATCATGAAAGAAAAATTAATGTTAAAAGCGGAATGTGGTGATGCCAGCAAGAAAAAAAGATGTACCTTAGCTATGAAAGTAGCGAAGCGATTTCAGGTGGAGACTGGTGTTGCCAGCTTTGCTAAAGAGGGACAAGGGGTATGTGGTGATACCTGCACGGTAATTCCCTTATATAAAGGGAAGATAGCATTGATATTGAGCGATGGTATGGGAAGCGGTAAGCAGGCAGCTCTTGAGAGTAATATGGCAATAAAATTTTTGCAAAGATTATTGTCAGTTGGTTTTGATATTGATATAGCAGTAAAGACGGTGAATTCTATGCTGCTATTGCGCACTCCTGATGAATCTTTCGTGACGCTTGATATGGCAGTAATTGATACCTATTCAGGAGAGGCTGAGTTCTTAAAGATTGGAGCAGCGCCGAGCTTTATTAAGAGAGTTAGAGAGGTTATGACTATCAAATCATCATCGCTGCCAATTGGTATTTTACAACAGATTGAAATTCAGCCGATCAAAGAAATGGTAGTAGAGGGTGATTTTATTATCATGGTTAGTGATGGAATTGTGGATGTCCCCCAAAGCAGCTTGGATAAGGAAAATTGGTTGGCTAATTTTTTACGAAGAGGAGTCAATACGAAACCTCAGGCCTTGGCAGAACAGATTCTTGCTCAGGCATTACTGATGTCTGGCAATCGAGTACATGATGATATGACAGTTATGGTTGCAAAAGTGGTCCAAAATACAGACGTGTAACGGCAAATATACAAATTTTCAAGAAGACTTAAAAAAAGATTATCCATGAATAAAAATAACCCAGAATAACTGGGTTATTTTTTTGCAATTGCAGGAAAATATAATAAAGCGAGAGAATAAAATAACACTGATTTAGATAGAGCTATGAATGTGTTGAAAATAGTATGGGCGGTGTACATACGTGGCAATCTCATTGGAGCAAATGGTTTCGTTAGCGGCACTAGCAGGTGAGGTTATGCTAAAAAATGGAGCAGAAACCTATCGGATAGAAGAAACGATGGATCACATGGCCAAAGCTTGCGGTGCCAGCACCGTGGAGAGCTTTGTAATTCCTACAGGTGTCTTTTTAACAGTAAGCGACGAAGTTGGTCATACCTTAACTGTAATGCGGCGGGTACGAGATCGTACAATCAATCTGGATCGGATTTCAAAGGTTAATGAGTTATCAAGAAGCTTAGTAGCCCAGCGCATGGGTTATGAGGATGCTAAGGGGATTTTAACCAGTATTAGCAAAGAACGCACGGGATTTTCCTTATTGCCGTCTATGTTAGCTTCAGGGGTTATTGGGGGAGGGACTGCGGTTTTGCAAGATGCGCTCTTTTTTGAGACATTAGCTGCTTTTGCAGCAGCTATGATCGTACGTTATATTGCTCATATCGTCTCGAAACTGCATGGTGTACAATTTTCTTTTGAGTTTCTTGGTGGTATGGCTGTGGCTTTTTGTGGTGTACTCCTACACTCGATCTGGCCTCATTTACGACCTGATGCTGTCATTATTGGTGGTATTATGCCTTTAGTCCCTGGAGTAGCCATTACCAATGCTATACGGGATGTGATTGCCGGTGATTTGCTAAGTGGAATGTCTAGAGGGCTGGAAGCTGCATTGACAGCAGCAGCCGTAGCTATGGGTGTGGTAATTATATTGGCACTTAAGGTATAATGAGGTGAAGCTGTGTTAATGGTAAAAATAATAGCGGTGCTATTAATTTCAGCATCCGTGGGTATATTATATCGTATTCCTCGCAAATTATTACTATATGTTAGTTTCGTAGGCATGGTGGCCTGGCTGATCATGTATATTACAATGAGACTGGGCGGCAATGGAATATTAGCTGATTTCTTGGCGAGTGTAGCAGTCGGGGGAATAGCAGAAATTTTGGCACGGATTCTTCGAAAACCGGCAACTATTTTTATTATTCCGGGATTTATTCCTTTAGTTCCCGGAGGTGATGCCTATATGACGATGCTTTACATGGTGGAAGGAAATTATGTGGATGGTGTAGCAAAAGGGATGCAGACGATATTAACGGCAGGGGCTATTGCCTTTGGCATCTTTGTCAGTTCTACTATTTTTCGTTTGATCAAAAATTATAACTTGGAGAGTTGCAGCACTGATGTTAGAAAAAGTTAAAGCATGGATAGATCGAAATGGATTACTAGAGCAAGAAGATACAATTGTAGTGGCTTGCTCAGGCGGCCCAGATTCATTAGCGTTGTTACATATCCTTGCTGCGTTTCGTTCAGAATATAATATGCATATGGTTGTTGCCCATGTTGATCACATGCTTCGTGGAGACGAATCCGCCATGGAAGCAGCTTTTGTAGTGGACTTTTGTGCCAAGCGCAGTCTAATATGTTATCATAAAGCAATTGATGTCCCTGCGTTTATGAAAGAGACGGGCAAGTCAGGAGAAGAAGCTGCTCGAATAGTACGTTATCAGTATTTGCGGCAGGTCGCTAAAGAGGTAGGGGGGGCCAAGATTGCTACAGGACATCATCGGGACGATCAGGCGGAAACCGTATTAATGAATATGCTGCGTGGATCAGGCAGCGCTGGGATACGAGGGATGCAGCCAATGAATGGTGATATCATTAGACCGCTGCTATCGGTCAGCAGGGCTGATATTATCGCCTATTGTAAAATGGAGCAGCTAGAGCCTAAATTTGATAGTTCGAATTTTGAAACCAATTATTTGCGCAATCGTATTCGAATTCACCTTTTACCTGAGCTGGAAAAACAGTATAATAGTGCTGTTAAAGATTCGTTGTGTAGAACTGCAACCATTGTTGGCGATGAGCATGATTTTATCCGGCATACAGCTAAGAGTATTTGGCTGGAAGTTGTAAAAGAAAAGAACCATTGCTTACTGCTTGTTGCAAAGCAGCTGAAATTGATACATATTGCCGTTACGCGTGAAATAATTCGCTTAGCTATTGAAAAAAAACAAGGCTCTTTAACAGGAATAAGCTTTTACCATGTGGAAACTTTGATAGAGATGCTTTTTCATGGGCGAGTAGGAAGTATTTTACAATTGCCTGGTGGGTTGACAATTCACAAAACTTATGATGGACTATACGTAGGCAAAAAGCCATTTGCTTTGACGAATCAGGCAGCCTATGCCGGACAAGAATTAACGATTCCAGGTATTACCCAAATTCAGCAATTGGGTATCCAAATCAGCGCAGAGCTAACCGCCGTACAGATAAAAAGTCAGCTCAATGTGGCTGTTTTTGATGCAGATGAGCTATCATTACCTTTATTTGTTCGTACTCGCCGTGTGGGTGATCGTTTTATGCCTCTTGGTTTTGCCGGGAATAAAAAAGTGAAAGATTTTTTTATTGATGAAAAGATTCCTCGAGAATTGAGAGATCTTGTACCGATCATTTGTGATGAAGGAGGCATCCTCTGGATTGGAGGTTATCGTCAAAGCCGACGTGGTGAAGTCACCGATAAAACGAAAACATTTTTACAATTAAGAATTTTAGAAAATGCAATAAAAAATAATTAAAATCCTAATTGGTTTACATTTTTTTATTGCGTAATATATATAATAAAACAGGAGGAACAATAGTGATAAATGATGTAGAAAGAGTCCTACTCAGCGAAGAGCAATTAGCAACGCGCATAGTAGAACTAGGGGCAGAAATTACTGCTGATTATGCTGGAGAAGAAATCTTAATGATTGGGGTGTTACGGGGAGCTGTGGTGTTTATGGCGGATTTAGCCAGAGCAATTAAAATTCCGGTAGCGATTGATTTTATGGCAGTGTCCAGTTATGGTGCAGGTACCAGCTCTAGCGGTGTGGTAAGGATTCTCAAAGATCTTGATGAAAATGTGGAAGGTAAGCATGTTCTAGTGGTAGAAGATATTATTGATTCAGGTTTAACTTTGAATTATTTGGTAGATAATCTTAAATCGCGGCAGCCAGCCAGTATTAAGATTTGTACACTTCTTAATAAACCAGATCGACGTAAGGTAGATGTGGATATTGCATATAATGGTTTTACGATACCCGATTATTTTGTAATTGGATATGGACTTGATTATGCTGAAAAATACCGGAATTTACCCTTCATCGGAATTTTAAAACCTGAAATTTATCAAGACTAAGTTTTATTGTTAATTATTAGATTTGATGGTATAATATTTCACTATGGAGGCCAAAGGACATGACAATGCCTATGGCAGGAAAATAACGTTGGTGCTTCAGTGAGAGGAGGGCTACTTTGAATAAATTTTTTCGAAATGTAAGTTTTTATTTGTTGATTATTATCATTGCTATTTCAATAATTGACTACTATTCCTCACGTACAACGAATAAGCAGGAAATTAGTTATACTCAATTTTTACATCAAATTGAGGAACAGAAGGTTCAGAGTGTCACGGTTGTCGATAAAGATATTCGAGGCAAACTGACAGATGGTACTGAGTTTACCACAATTACGCCGAATGATCCTACACTTATTAATACGTTGCGAGAAAAAAATGTTGATATTAAGGCTGAACAGCCGCCTCAACCACCATGGTGGACAACAATTTTTTCTTCTATTTTGCCAATGCTGCTGTTAATTGGGGTATGGTTCTTTATTATGCAGCAGACACAAGGCGGCGGAAATCGGGTAATGTCTTTTGGCAAAAGCCGGGCGAAGCTTCATGGTGAAGATAAAATAAAAGTCACTTTTGGCGATATGGCTGGTGCTGATGAAGCAAAGCAAGAATTAGAAGAAGTGGTTGAGTTTTTAAAACATCCTAAGAAATTCAATGATTTGGGAGCTCGTATCCCGAAAGGTGTACTGTTATTTGGACCTCCGGGTACAGGTAAAACTTTATTAGCCCGAGCAGTAGCTGGGGAAGCAGGAGTTCCTTTCTTTAGTATCAGTGGTTCTGATTTTGTGGAAATGTTTGTTGGTGTCGGTGCTTCCAGAGTCCGGGATCTGTTTGAACAAGCAAAAAAGAGCGCACCTTGTATTGTGTTTATTGATGAAATCGATGCTGTAGGACGTCAACGGGGTGCAGGTCTCGGTGGCGGACATGACGAGCGGGAACAGACATTAAACCAGTTATTAGTAGAGATGGACGGATTTGGCGTTAATGAAGGAATTATTATCATTGCCGCGACGAATCGCCCTGATATTCTTGATCCAGCCTTACTGCGTCCTGGTCGCTTTGATAGACAGATTGTCGTTGATAAACCTGATGTTAAGGGACGTCTGGAGATATTGAAAGTTCACACTAAAGGTAAGCCGGTAGCAAAGGAAGTAAGTCTTGATGTACTGGCGCGCCGTACGCCTGGCTTTACGGGTGCGGATTTGAGCAACCTAGTGAATGAAGCTGCTCTTTTAGCAGCACGACGTAACAAAAAACGGATTGACATGCCTGAAATGGAAGAGTCTGTTGAACGTGTTGTTGCTGGACCTGAGCGTAAAAGTAAGGTGATTAGTGAACGTGAGAAAAAACTCACCGCCTATCATGAAGCAGGTCATGCCTTAATTGGAATGCTGCTGGACAATACTGATCCTGTGCATAAAGTATCGATCATTCCTCGCGGACGAGCTGGCGGTTATACATTAATGCTGCCGACAGAGGATCGCTATTACGCTACGCGTACAGAGCTGCTGGAACAACTCAGTGTATTATTAGGTGGTCGTGTGGCGGAGGCTGTTGTTCTTAAGGAAATCAGTACAGGTGCACAGAATGATTTAGAACGCGCCACTGATTTGTCACGTAAAATGATTACCGAATACGGTATGAGCGAGAATTTAGGACCGATTACTTTTGGTAATAGACAGCAGCAACAAGTATTCTTAGGAAGAGATATTTCTCGTGACCGTAATTATGGTGAAGAAGTAGCATCTTCTATTGATAAAGAAGTACGCAGATTGATCGAAGGTGCTTACAATAAAACAGAAGCAATGCTGCAAGAAAATATTGAAAAGCTTCATTTGATTGCTGCTGCTCTTATTGAAAAAGAAACACTGGAAGCCAGCGATTTGGAAGAACTGTTAGCGCATGGTCAGATTTCTCAAAAATCCGGAACAGAGAAAATCGCTCTTACGAAGACTGAGAGCGTTGAGGATACTAGTGATACTAGTAGTCAAGCAGGACCGAAAATCGTATATATTACTCGTTCCTAGTTTTAAAAGGGCAGGTGTAAACCTGCTCTTTTCTGTAGATCAGAGGGTTTATAAGTTTTAGAGGGAACGTTGAACACAGAGAGCACAGAGTACACAGAGGACGCAGAGGGGTGTTTTTATCCTCTATCTTTTCTCTGTGTTCTCTGTGCCTCTGCGGTTCAATTATGTTTTAAAAGACGCACAGAGTTTTTCTCAATAGGTATTGGTATAGAGCAGGCTGTCCGTTATAATATAGATATCTATCAATTGGAGGTGTTTGGGTATGAGTGAGGTATTATTGCATTATACGCGGGGAGGCAGGGTAGAAAGCAGGCACCATGCTGATGTCGCTGTCGTAGATAGTACAGGGAAGATGGTCTGGGAGCTTGGAGATGGTAAGAGGCCGATGTTTTGGAGATCGGCTGCAAAACCCTTTCAAGTATTGCCTCTTATTGAACAAGGTGGCGTGGAGCGATTTCATTTAACAAATGAAGAAGTGGCTTTTATGGTATCATCCCATAGTGGTGAGTCTGAACATGTGAACCTTGCTTACAGTGTATTAAAAAAGATTGGCTTATCAGTGGATTCTTTGGCGTGCGGGGCAGCCAAACCTATGAGTAGTAAAATGGTGAAGGAATTAATGCTGCAGAAACTGCCCTATCAGGCGGTGCATAATGCATGTTCAGGTAAACATAGTGGTATGTTGGCTTTGGCTCAAATGCTTAAAATCGACCCTGCAGGATATACCGATCTTTCTCATCCAGTTCAACAAATTATGTACCAGGCTGTTGCTGATAGTGCAAATTTGCAAAAAGATGAAGTAGATACGGGAATTGATGGTTGTGGTGTGCCCGTGTTTTATTTGCCATTGTATAATATGGCTTGGGCCTATGCGCGTCTGGCTAAACCAGAAGAGGGGCAATGGGGAGGGCGTGAGACGTCAGTACGACTAATTCGTGATGCTATGCTGGCATATCCTCAAGTGGTGGCAGGAAGTAAACGCTTTGATACTGTACTCATGAATATTACGAAAGGACGTATCTTAGCTAAGATTGGGGCAGAAGCGGTATATTGTCTCGCATCGGTACCCGATGGTCTGGGTGTAAGTTTTAAAATTGATGATGGCGGTTTTAGGGCCATTACTCCTGCGGGAATAGCAATATTGAAAAAAATAGATTTATTGTCAACTGCTGAATATCAGGCGTTAATCGAGTATTTTCCACCTGTATTGAAAAATCACCGCGGTGATGTAATTGGCACCGTAGAAGCGGTAATCTAAATAAAAAAGCAACAACTAGGCTTATGCCTTACGTTGTTGCTTTTTATGTTAGATATTCTAGCTGCTAGAAATCACGTTCGTCATCAGCAGCGTTATCAGCGGCGTTGTGCTGAGGTCCTTTATGGTGAGAGCCATGCCTTGCATTCTTGAAGTCCTTTTTGAATGTTTCCGCATCAATTCCTAATTGAGCTGCGACATCTGACCAGGTATTATTGATCTTTTTTAATGCGAGTACATTTTTAATTGGTTTTTTACTAGCTGTAGCCAGCTGGCTTGCCATTCCAATATCATGAGGTTGGTAGCCGTCTTGAAGCAGGCTTAGGGCAGCTTTTTTATCGATTCCGGTTCTTTTGTTAAGCTGATCAGCAGCTAAATCTTGATGTGCATTTTTTATTTGCTCTTTTGTAATGCCTAGAGAATCAGCAACATCTTTCCAGTTGTTATCAGCCGTTTTTTTGCTTATGACACTGTCAATGGATTGGTTGCCGGCTTTGGCTAGAAATGCTGCCTTGCCAATATCTTTAAAGCTCATGCCATTATTGTTATACTTCAGAACAACCGATTGTTCAATACCAAATGTTTCAGAAATTCTTTTGGATACGATTTGTGGGTCCAATTGTTTTCTTGCTTCTTTTTGGTGATATGCTGAAGGTGTTTCTTGCTCCTCTGCCGCTTGGACAATAAAAGGACTAGCAGCACCTGCTATAATAAATGTACCAGCGACCATGGCGGCAATGGTTTTTCTATTTACTATTTTCATGTCAGATTCCCCCTGTATAATTGTCAGCCGTATTGGCTGCTGAGATCAGTATACAAAGAAGATATGACAAAGATATGACAGCTGCTATTTTATTTTATAATAGGGAGTGTGAAAGTAAAGGTGGATCCCTTGCCGACATGGCTATCAACGCTGATTTCACCTTGCATGGCGTGTACCAGTTTTTTAGTAATAGCAAGTCCAAGACCTGTACCACCATAGGTGCGCGCTCGTGATTTATCAGCTCGATAAAAGCGGTCCCATATATATGGGACATCGTCAGGAGAAATGCCTGGTCCTTGGTCAATAACAGAAATAGCAACTTGATGTTTTGTCACAGATAAGTGAATCGTGATAGTGGAGTTTTCAGGTGAATAGCGGATGGCATTTGTCAGCAGATTGGTAAATACTTGTTCTAGACGAATTGGATCACACCATACATAGGGCAATTGTTCTGGTATATCCGTTTCCAGAGTAAGATGCTTGGGATTAAGTAATGTTTCTATTTTAGTTGCTTCTGTTACTAACCAGGTTTGCAGATCCAGTTTTTCGCAAAGTATGGATAATTCGTCTGCTTCTAATTGGGATAGGTCAAGCAAATCACTAATTAAACGGTCAAGACGCTGGCTTTCTTGCAAAATCGTAGCAATATAGCGTTGCTGCTGCTCTGGTTTAGGAGCTAAACCGTCTAAGATTGTTTCAGATAAAGCTTGGATAGAGGTTACAGGAGTTTTTAATTCATGAGAAACATTAGCTAAGAAGTTTCGCCGGTTTTGTTCAATTTCAGCTAAGGAGTCTGCCATGGTATTAAAGGTGCGTCCTAAACCACCGATTTCATTATTGCCAATTGCTGTAGTGCGGCTATTATAATTGCCGTCTGCAAAATTTTTGGCAGCTTGGCTGATATTCGCAATCGGCTTGGTAAGGCTGCGGGCAATCAGAAATCCGGCAAGAATTGCGGTAATAATGCTGGCGAGCAAGGAGTAAAGCAAAGTCCTTTCTAAGGAGGACACGGTTTTGTTTACTCCCACAATAGGAGCATCTAAAAAAATTACAATGGGTGTTGGAGCCTCCGGTATAGCAAAGGTGACAACAATAGAAGGATCTCTCCGATAAGCAGGGCGTATCCAAGAATGAGGGCTGTCAGTAAACAAGTCAATGTACTCTTGCCGATCCTCTTGAAAACGTCTCGACCAATTATTGGGAGGGCGACCGGCAAGGACGGTACCTTTTTCGTTAATTAGCCAGATTCTTCCCCCGGCAAGTTCACTAATTCTGTCAAGAGCTTCATTAGTGGGAATATTGCCGGCTAAGAGATTCGGTGTTAATAGTTCTACCACTGCTTGACCTTTAAATAATAGATCATGCCGCTTGGTATCTACAGCATTGGATCGGACTAAATAGGACATAAACAATGTTAAGGTGATTGTACTTAATAAGATGATCCCAATATGAGAAAGAAGTATTTTGCTGAAAATAGAACGGATCATTTGCCTAGTACCTCAAATTTATAACCGATTCCCCATACCGTATGAATGTAGCTGTAATTTGAATTATGTAATTTTTGGCGCAGACGCTTAATGGTTGCATCCACTGTACGATCATCTCCGTCAAAGTCATAACCCCAGACATTTGTGAGGAGCTGCTCCCTGGAAAATGCAATCTGGGGATGGCGGGCGAGAAAAAATAACAGTTCAAATTCTTTAGGGGATAGGGAAGCTGACTGCCCGTTGCACTCGACTCCTTGCGATGCAGGATTAATCGAGAGTTCAGTAAAATCTAAGGTAACTCCATTTTGTTGTAATAAGCCGCTGCGGCGCAATACTGCTTTAATTCTCGCTACCAATTCTTTAGGACTGAAGGGTTTGGTAATATAGTCATCGGCTCCCAAGGAAAAACCCGTGATCTTATCAGATTCAGCGCTTTTAGCCGTCAAGAATATAACCGGCACGGAACGTTGAATGGTTTGACAAATATCCCAGCCTGATAGTTTTGGTAACATTACATCAAGGATTAATAAGTCAGGCTGTTCTTTTGTTTCTATGGCAATGGCGATATCACCATCTTCGGCCGTATAAACAATAAAGCCCTCTTTCTCCAAATATAATTTTACGACTTCACAAATAGCAGGTTCATCGTCAGCTACTAAAATTTTGATAGGCATATGCTCACCTCTATCATATTAATATTTAAAGCAGTATTTTTTTACCATATACTAATATTCTAATAGTATATATCATGAGTATAATAAGTCAATCATGGAAAATGGAAGAATGAAAGTCAACAGGTAATATTTAGTGAAATAGCCTCGCTATTATCCTGCCGTTTTAAAGCTGACACGGTACTAGATTGACAAGAGGTTAACGAGAAGACTATTATGGAATTAATAATTATGAAAGACAAGGAGAGTGCACAGTGCGTACTAGCATTTTAAATATGTTGCGTAAGTATTCAAATGAATATCTATCAGGTGAAGAAATAAGCAGGCAGCTGGCAGTATCTAGAACCGCGATTTGGAAGCATATCCAAACTCTCAAGCAAGGGGGATATGAAATTGAAGCTCATCCTCGACGCGGTTATCGACTAAAAAGTGTACCTGATTTTTTATTGCCTGATGAAATTCGCGATCAGCTGCAGACTAAGACCTTAGGACAAAAGGAAATCTTTTACTTTGAGAATATTGACTCTACTAACAATGAAGCAAAAAAACAAGCTAATTTAGGCTGTCATGAAGGAGCTATTGTACTATCAGAAATGCAAAATAGCGGTAGAGGCAGAATATCTCGCGGTTGGTTTTCTCCTGCGGGTAAAGGTATTTGGCTATCTGTGGTATTAAGACCGCCCTTTCACCCTTATGATGCACCGAAATGTACGCTGCTAGCTGCTGTGGCCGTAACAAAAGCGATTCGAAGCGTTACTCAGGTGCAATGTGGCATAAAATGGCCTAATGATATTTTATATGAAGGAAAAAAAATAGTTGGTATTTTGACAGAAATGAATGCTGAAATGGATGCGATTAATCATGTAGTAATTGGCATGGGAATTAATGTGAATATTAGTCAAGAGGAATTTCCCTTAGAACTTAGGCAAATCGCCACTTCTCTATCTGTTGCCGCCGATAAGCCGATACCCCGATTACCTTTGTTACAGGAGATTTTATCTGCCTTGGAAAAAGAATATCATAAAGTGATTCAGCATGGCTTTGTAGAAATGCTGGATGAATGGCGCGAGCTGTCTGTAACCTTAGGGCAAACTGTGGATATCATTGGGACAAGTAAAAAGTCTAGCGGTTTGGCAGTAGATATTGATAAGGATGGAGCATTGCTGGTTGAAATAGAAGGCCGGATAGAGAAGATTATTGCTGGTGATGTTTCTATACGGCCTCGCAGTAAAAAACTGCTTTGAGTAAATCGGGATACCATCTTGAAAAGTGATATCTTTTCCTTTTATAAATAAGTTGCAATAATATAGTTATACTAGAAAGAACACTGTTTAAGTTAGAAGTCTTCCTTTATATGTTGACAGGATGACGAACTGTTTATATACTGTCATGTGTGGGTTTTATCTTGAGTTTTTACGTAAATTTACAATGGGAGGCTAGACTCGATGCTATTAGTGTTTGATATAGGTAATACCAATATAGTACTTGGAGCATACGAAGGGGAAGAATTATTACAACATTGGCGGGTGTCAACTGATAGGCAAAAAACAGGCGATGAATATGGGATGTTAATTAATAATCTGTTTGCTTATGGTGGACTTAGTATTAAAGATATTTCTGAGGTCATCATTTCCTCCGTAGTACCGCCTCTTGTTGTACCCTTAGTCAAAATGTGCCAACGGTATTTTAAGGTGGAGCCTCTAGTGGTAGGGGCTGGTATTAGAACCGGTATTTTTATCAAATACGAAAATCCCAGAGAAGTAGGAGCTGACCGTATTGTAAATGCAGTTGCTGCACATCATAAATATAGTGGTCCTCTTATTATTGTTGATTTTGGTACAGCAACTACCTTCTGTGTCATCGGTGAAAATGGTGATTATTTAGGTGGTGCTATCTCTCCTGGTATTGGTATTTCTACTGAGGCTCTATTCCAAAGAGCAGCTAAATTGCCGCGAATTGAGCTGGTTAAACCGAAAAGTGTTATTTGCCGTAATACAGTTACCAGCATGCAGTCGGGTATTATTTATGGATTTGTTGGACAGGTCGAGGGAATTGTCAAACGAATGAAAGAAGAAATGGACCAAGATGCTTATGTTATAGCAACAGGTGGCTTAGCTAACCTGATTGCACAAGAAACTTCTGTAATTAATGCTGTGGAACATTTTTTAACATTAGAAGGATTACGAATTATTTACGATCTTAATAGGTAGACAAATGGATGATAGGTACTTGGTACTTAGAGGGGTGCTTGGTTTTCAGCCAGGTGGCGAGTATCAAGTATCAATTTTAATTTTAATACAATATAGAACGTATAGGATTTAGAACAAACGTTGAAACGCGAAGTTATGAAGATATACGAAGAACACGAAGACGTTTTATAGGGATCTTTGTGCGCTTCGTGTGTCTGCGTAAATGGCTTTGTATCTTCGTGTTTCAACCTTTTATTTTTTAGTAAGGAGTCGTTAGCGTATGCAAATTGGTGCAATTAAACTCGATAATCCTGTAATTCTAGCCCCGATGGCTGGTGTTACAGATCTGCCTTTTCGGCTATTGGCTAAAGAAATGGGCTGTGGTTTGGTGTATTCCGAAATGGTCAGTGATAAAGGTTTATTATATGAGAATTGCCAGACCTTGCACATGCTTCAAATTGATGAACGGGAACGCCCGGTGGCTATGCAGATCTTTGGTTCCGATCCCGATAGTATGGCAAAAGCTGCAATCCATGTCGAAAAATCAGGTGCTGATATTATTGATATTAACATGGGCTGTCCAACTCCCAAAATTACGAAAAATGGCAGCGGCTGTGCTTTAATGTGCCAGCCAGATTTGGTATATCAGATTATGGCGAGTGTAGTAGAAGCCGTACATGTGCCGGTTACTGTTAAAATTCGCAAGGGCTGGAGTGAAGACTCTGTGAATGCGGTTGAGATAGCTAAGCTGGCTGAGAAGGCAGGAATTGCTGCAATTGCTGTTCATGGTCGTACTAGAGAACAGTTTTATACAGGTGAGGCCGATTGGAGTATTATACGCCAAGTTAAAGAGAGTGTAGTGATACCCGTAATTGGTAATGGGGATATCCGTACGCCTTATGATGGGAAAAAAATGTTGGAGCAAACAGGTTGTGATGCCATAATGGTGGGGCGGGGAGCACAAGGGAATCCTTGGATCTTTCGTCAAATAACCCATTATTTAGCCTCAGGAGAGATTTTACCGCCACCGAGTATGGAGGAACGTTTTTCTCTATTGTTAAGGCATTTGGATATGTTAGTGGAGCATAAAGGTGAACATATTGGAGTTAGAGAAATGCGCTGTCATGGAGCATGGTATACAAAGGGAATGCCTCATTCCGCTGAGCTGCGTTTAAAATTTAATCAAGCGGTGAGCAAAGACGATTTTATTGCGGTATTGAAGCAGTTTTCGTAATAGTAACGGTGGGGTGGCTTATTTATATTTGTTAAATTCGAAAAAAAATGCTAAAATATGTATGTGCACAACCTTGTGCACATATACTATATATTAGATTAGATAAATCAATATTCATCATATAACAGCTTGAATTTGTATTGGGATGTACTGTAGGAGAGGATAGCAGATGTTATTGCGGATTGGTGAAAAGATCATAAATCGCCAAAAGATCAACCAGATCATCGACGAAATGTTCAATTTACGCAGCCAAGGTTTTTCTCAACAGGAAGTTGCTAACCGTGTAGGTATCGACCGAACCGTTATTTCTAAATTAGAAACACTAGGAGAAGTTCGAAAGGGCGGAAAAGTGGCTTTAGTGGGCTTTCCTATTGAGAATTGTGAAGAGCTGCGATTAATGGCTAAACAGGAAGGAATTGATTATTCCTTATTGCTGTCGGAACAGGAACGCTGGGATTTTGTACAGAAAAAAAGCGGTATTGGTCTTTTTAACACCATTATGGAAATCATTGCTACATTGCGTAACTATGACATTGTTATTATATTAGGTTCAAATCTAAGAATTAAATTAATGGAGACCCTATTGGATAAGGAAGTTATTGGTATACAAATTGGCGAATCCCCCATTGCAGAGAATAAATATGTAGATCCAGAGAGTATTAAAAGTATTGTGCAGCAGTTGTTTAGATCATAGAGGGAGTATACATATTATGAAGCGGGTTATCAGTATCAGTTTGGGGTCGTCAAAGCGCGACCATCAAGCTATGACGGAATTTGGTGGAGAAATGTTTTCCATTGAGCGGATAGGAACGGATGGAGATAAAAATAAGGCTATACAATTAATTAAGGAACTAGATGGTAAAGTGGATGCCTTTGGCATGGGCGGGACAGACTTATACATATATGCTGGAAAGAAAAGATATACGTTTAAAGAGTCATCCCGAATTGCTGCAGCAGCTAAACATACTCCTATTGTTGATGGCAGTGGTGTTAAAAATACTCTTGAACGAAGAGTCGTACAACATTTGAAGGAAAAAGAAGGCATAACCTTTAATGATAAACAGGTTTTAGTTGTTTGTGCAGTAGATCGATTTGGATTAGCAGAAGAATTAGTAGCTGCAGGCAGTCAAGTGGTATTCGGTGATTTGTTATTTGGTTTAGGCTTGCCTATTCCAATCCGTAAATTGGGGACTTTGGCAATATTGGCGCGGGTGATAGCGCCTATTATAACGAGACTGCCAATTGAAATGTTTTATCCTACAGGTGAAAAGCAAACGCAAAATATTCCGCGTTTCAGCCAATATTTTGAACAAGCAGAATTCATAGCAGGAGATTTTCATTTTATTCGCAGATTTATGCCGATGAGCCTGCAGGGAAAATCAGTTATTACCAATACTGTTACCCAAAAAGATGAAGAATTGCTTCGCGATCGGGGAGTAAAAACATTGATAACGACGACACCGGAAATTGGTGGTCGCTCATTAGGGACAAATGTATTAGAAGCTATTTTGGTTACTTTATTAGGTAAACGTCCAGAAGAAATTACGGCGGTGGACTATGGACGTATCTTGAAGGAATTAGAGATTATGCCGCGAATTAAACGGCTTTCTGATTGAAAGGAGAATATTTCATGGAAAAATTTGCCTTTGTCTTACATCCGCTCACTGCTAAAGATGTTAGTCGAAAATTTGCATTTACCAAGAATTGGCCAGATAGTTTAGTTGAGGGAGTACTCAAATATCTTCCTCCTTTTAAAACTTCACATATTACAGGAATAGAATCAACATCATCTCAAGGTGAAGGTTGGTTTGTTACATGTCCTTTAACGTCGCAGCAAATGGTAGAGATGCCTGAAAGATATGTTGTTGAGAAGATCATCAAAGCAGGAAAAGTAGCAGAAAAGCTAGGTGCAAAAATCGTTGGCTTAGGTGCCTTTACCTCAATTGTAGGAGATGCGGGTATTACTGTTGCCAAAAACTTAAATATTGCTGTAACGACAGGGAATAGCTATACTGTTGCTACTGCTCTTGAAGGTACGAGGCAAGCTGCTAAAATTATGGGTATTGATTTAGAACGAGCCAACGTATTAGTTTTAGGTGCGACTGGTTCTATTGGTGCGGCTTGTGCTCAAATCTTAGCGAGGGAAGTTCGATATTTAACATTAGCTGCACGCAACGAAGACAAGTTGGAAAAACTTGCTGAACAAATTTTGCGTAAAACAGGTTTAGCTGCAAAAGTAACTGCAAATACTAAATCTGCTTTAAAGTCAGCTGATATTATTATTGCTGTAACAAGTGCAGTAGACAGTATTATTGAACCAGAAGATTTAAAATCAGGCGCAATTGTTTGTGATGTAGCCAGACCGCGGAATGTTTCACGGCGTGTGGCCCAAATGCGCAAGGATATATTAGTAATTGAAGGTGGCGTCGTTGAGGTCCCTGGAGATGTCAATTTTGGACTGAATTTTGGCTTTCCCGATGGTACGGCCTATGCATGTATGGCAGAAACGATGATTCTGTCTTTAGAGCAGCGGTATGAGAATTTTACGTTAGGTCGAGACTTAACAGTAAAGCAGGTAGAAACAATTGAGAACTTAGCTAAAAAACATGGTTTTAAATTAGCTGGTTTTCGCAGTTTCGAAAAAGCAATTACAGCAGATGAAATTGCAGCGATTAAAGCAAATGTAGTTATTAATAAACAAGAACAGAAGAGAGGAATTGGTTAGAAATCATTGACAAATAGGATGTTTATACCTATAATTAAGTGCATATTAAGTTGGGCTTCTGACCTGCTGCCAAAAGTGTCAAGTTATTCACTTGGCACTATTTATATTGTCTCGTAGATCGATATTTAATTATTGCAATTTTTGATGATTTTGTAGTAGCAAAAGGGACTATACCTAGAATAAGATAAATCGTTAAGAATCAAAATAAAAGGAGAGCAGAAAGCATGGCTGAAAAGCAATTTATTCTCACTGCAGAAGGATTAAAGAAGATAGAGCAGAAATTTGAATATCTAAAATCCGTGCGTCGTCGGGAAGTCGCTGAAAGAATTAAACAAGCTATTGAATTTGGTGATATCAGTGAAAACTCCGAATATGAGGATGCAAAAAATGAACAAGCCTTTATTGAGGGCGAAATTATAACATTAGAAAAGATGCTTCGAAACAGCAAGGTCATTGATGAACAGGAAATTAAGACAGATGTAGTTTCCATTGGAGTTACAGTTGTTTTAAAAGACCTAGAATTTGGTGATGAATTTGAATATACTCTTGTTGGTTCAGCAGAGGCTGATCCAGTTGAATTTAAAATTTCAAATGAATCACCTGTAGGGCAAGCGATCTTGGGTCAAAAGATTGGCAGTATTGTTGAGGTAAATGTGCCAGCTGGTATTTTAAAATATGAAGTAATTGATATTAAACGCAATTTATAATATTCTTCTTTATAAAATGCCAAAATGGACGAGTTAGGGGAGAAATCATAAAATGACAGAAGTGCAGAATCAAGAAATTGAAAAAAGTGAAGAATTAAATGAACTGATGCGTGTTCGCCGAGAAAAAATGACAGCATTTGAAGCACAGGGAATTGAACCTTTTGCTCGTAAATATGATGTTACGATCCATGCGAATGAAGTACTTGCTAATTTTGAACAATTAGAAGGTCAATCAGCAAGAATTGCCGGCCGTATTATGGCCGTTCGTGGGCACGGTAAAACTAGTTTCGTTCATTTGATGGACATGTCTGGTAAAGTGCAAGCTTATTTTCGCCAAGATGTTGTTGGCGAAGCTGAATATGATAAATTCAAGCTTCTTGATATTGGTGATATTATAGGAATTGAAGGCGTTATCTTTAAAACGCAACGCGGGGAAATTAGCTTAAAAGCAACTAGTTTTGAAATTTTAGCAAAGTCTCTTAGACCGCTGCCTGAAAAATGGCATGGATTAAAAGATGTTGAAACTCGTTATCGCCAGCGTTATCTGGATCTTATTGTGAATCCAGAAGTTAGAAATACATTCGTGACTCGCAGCAAGATCATTAAATCCTTACGGAGCATCTTGGACAAACGTGATTACCTAGAAGTTGAAACTCCAATGATGCATCCTATAGCGGGTGGGGCTGCTGCTCGTCCCTTCGTTACTCATCACAACGCATTGGATATGGATTTATTCTTACGGATTGCTCCTGAGTTATATTTAAAGCGTTTGATTGTTGGTGGTTTTGAAAGAGTATATGAAGTTGGGCGTGTATTTAGAAATGAAGGTATTTCTGTTAGACATAACCCCGAGTTTACTATTGTTGAACTCTATCAAGCATATTCTGACTATCAAGACCTCATGCGGTTAACAGAAGATGTTGTATCGGGTATAGCATTAGAAGTGTTAGGCACTACGCAGATTACCTATCAGGGTCAAGAAATTGATCTTGCTCCTCCTTGGAATAGGCTGACTATGACTGAGGCGGTTAAGAAGTATACAGACGTTGATTTTGATACTGTTGCTACTCTCGAAGAAGCGAGAGCAATTGCTGCTAAACTAGGTGTGAAATATGAAAACAAAAATGGTATTGGTGGAATATTAAATAATGTCTTTGAAGAAAAAGTAGAAGAACATTTAATTCAACCTACCTTTATTATTGGACATCCTACAGAAATTTCTCCTTTAGCTAAACGAAATAAAGAAAATCCTGAAATCACGGATCGCTTTGAAGTATTTGTCTTCGCACGTGAATTAGCAAATGGCTTTTCTGAGTTAAATGATCCTATTGATCAGGAAGGACGCTTCGCTTCTCAAGTCGAGCAGCGTGAATCAGGCGATGATGAAGCTCACATGATGGATCATGATTATGTGAATGCGTTAGAGTATGGCTTGCCACCAACAGGTGGTTTAGGTATTGGTATTGATCGTTTAGTTATGCTGCTGACCGACAGTCCTTCTATTCGAGATGTATTGTTATTTCCTCATATGCGGCATAAAGAATAGAGAAAAAACAAGAAAAGCGAGCGCTAGCTCGCTTTTCTTATAAGTAAAAAAGTATGTTAGGTGCGAAAAAATGAGATTTTATGAACCACAAAGGTACAATGCCGCCGATGCGGCACACAAAGGAGTGCACAAAAAAATATATAAACCCCTTTGTGTCCTTTGCGCCTTAGTGGTTCGGTTTTAGCCGATCTGTTCTTCATATTCTTCGCGTCTTCGCGGTTCAAAAGGTTTATGTTTTTAAGACCCGCGATAGCGGGCTTTCTTACGGAAGAATAATTTAAAGAATAAAGGGATAGCTATATTGACAAGATAGTACTAAAATGATAAAATGATATTCGCGCTACAGAAACATGCCAGATGTTGGTAACAGAAAAACAAAAAGATAACATTGACATGTCGATGAATGTGTGATAGTATATATAAATGTCGGCGGTTGAAAAACTTCGAAAAGTTTACCAACAATCGAATGTGTTCCTTGAAAACTAAACAATGTAAGTAAGGTTAAAATAAGCCAGATGTGCGGTACTCGTTTTCGAGTGCGAAACAAAGTTGTTCTGCGAAAGCGAGAACAACACAAACAAGTTTTTTAAAGAGCCATCAAGGTTCTTCATAATATAACTTTTATGGAGAGTTTGATCCTGGCTCAGGACGAACGCTGGCGGCGTGCCTAACACATGCAAGTCGAACGGAGATTTCAGCAATGGAATTTTAGTGGCGAACGGGTGAGTAACGCGTAGACAACCTACCTTCTAGCTGGGGACAACACTGCGAAAGTGGTGCTAATACCGAATGTTGTATTTTGAATGCATATTTAAAATACTAAAGGTGGCCTCTATTTATAAGCTATCACTAGAAGATGGGTCTGCGTCTGATTAGCTAGTTGGTGAGGTAATGGCTCACCAAGGCGACGATCAGTAGCCGGTCTGAGAGGATGAACGGCCACACTGGGACTGAGACACGGCCCAGACTCCTACGGGAGGCAGCAGTGGGGAATCTTCCGCAATGGACGAAAGTCTGACGGAGCAACGCCGCGTGAGTGAAGAAGGTTTTCGGATCGTAAAACTCTGTTTTCAGGGACGAATGTGTGGATTGTAAATAATGGTTCATAATGACGGTACCTGACAAGAAAGCCACGGCTAACTACGTGCCAGCAGCCGCGGTAATACGTAGGTGGCAAGCGTTGTCCGGAATTATTGGGCGTAAAGCGCGCGCAGGTGGGATAATCAGTCTGATGTTAAAGTTCGGGGCTTAACCCCGTGAAGCATTGGATACTGTTATTCTTGAGTGCAGGAGAGGAAAGTGGAATTCCTAGTGTAGCGGTGAAATGCGTAGATATTAGGAGGAACACCAGTGGCGAAGGCGACTTTCTGGACTGTGTCTGACACTGAGGCGCGAAAGCCAGGGTAGTGAACGGGATTAGATACCCCGGTAATCCTGGCCGTAAACGATGGGTACTAGGTGTTGGGGGTATCGACCCCTCCAGTGCCGGAGTTAACGCAATAAGTACCCCGCCTGGGGAGTACGGCCGCAAGGTTGAAACTCAAAGGAATTGACGGGGGCCCGCACAAGCGGTGGAGTATGTGGTTTAATTCGACGCAACGCGAAGAACCTTACCAAGGCTTGACATCGTCTGATGATCCTAGAGATAGGAAGTTCTTCTTCGGAAGACAGATAGACAGGTGGTGCATGGCTGTCGTCAGCTCGTGTCGTGAGATGTTGGGTTAAGTCCCGCAACGAGCGCAACCCTTATCCTATGTTGCCAGCACGTAAAGGTGGGAACTCATGGGAGACTGCCGTGGATAACACGGAGGAAGGTGGGGATGACGTCAAGTCATCATGCCCCTTATGTCTTGGGCTACACACGTACTACAATGGGCTTAAATAGAGGGTAGCGAAGCCGCGAGGTGAAGCCAAACCCAAAAACAAGCTCTCAGTTCGGATTGCAGGCTGCAACTCGCCTGCATGAAGTCGGAATCGCTAGTAATCGCAGATCAGCATGCTGCGGTGAATACGTTCCCGGGCCTTGTACACACCGCCCGTCACACCACGAAAGTTGAGAGCACCCGAAGCCGGTGAGGTAACCAGCAATGGAACCAGCCGTCGAAGGTGAGATCAGTGATTGGGGTGAAGTCGTAACAAGGTAGCCGTATCGGAAGGTGCGGCTGGATCACCTCCTTTCTATGGAGATTTGAAGGATGAAATACTCTTTCATATCCAAGGTCGACACATCTGGTTGTTCACTTTTGCTTACATTGCTTAGTTTTGAGGGAATACCTCTACGGGCCTATAGCTCAGCTGGTTAGAGCGCACGCCTGATAAGCGTGAGGTCAATGGTTCGAGTCCATTTAGGCCCACCATTTATTCGTCCACTTGGATTCGAGGTTTTAATAACTCGAATTTTTTTAGTCGGGTAAATGAAAAGATGTTAGTATTTTATACTAACATATAGAATACGGGGGATTAGCTCAGCTGGGAGAGCACCTGCCTTGCACGCAGGGGGTCAACGGTTCGATCCCGTTATCCTCCACCATTTATTAAATGTTCTTTGAAAACTGCACAGAAGAAAGCGACGTAATTAATTCTAATAGCAATATTAGGGTGATTACCGAGCATGTTAGGATTTTTTGAAACATGTATATTCTTGTTTTAGTACTCGAATATACCACCAAGTAAAGGTTGGCAAGAAGCTGTCAGATGCTAGGCGGAGCGAGGACAAGAGTGAGTCGTACTTCTGTACGTCGAACGAATGCCCACAGCGACAACAACGCAGATGATAGGTTATTGACAACCGAGTAACGAGACAATAAGTCAAGTTATGAAGGGCATACGGTGGATGCCTTGGCGCCAAGAGCCGAAGAAGGACGGGGTAAGCTCCGAAAAGTCACGGGGAATCGCAAGCAGGTATTGATCCGTGAATATCCGAATGGGGAAACCCAACAATGGTAATGCATTGTTACCCATGGCTGAGACCATGAGGAGGGCACCTGGGGAACTGAAACATCTAAGTACCCAGAGGAAAAGTAATCAAGCGAGATTCCCTAAGTAGCGGCGAGCGAACGGGGAAGAGCCCAAACCGATTCAGTTTACTGATTCGGGGTTGAGGACCAGCATAATTCAAGTCAGGCTTAGTCGAACTACCTGGAAAGGTAGACCATAGGGGGTAACAGTCCCGTAGACGAAAAGCAGAGCAAGATGGCTGAGATCCAGAGTACCACGAGACACGTGAAACCTTGTGGGAAGCAGGGGGGACCACCCTCCAAGGCAAAATACTCCTTGGCGACCGATAGCGTATAGTACCGTGAGGGAAAGGTGAAAAGCACCCCGGGAGGGGAGTGAAAAAGAACCTGAAACCGTATGTCTACAAGCAGTCGAAGACCCTTATGTGGTCGACGGCGTGCCTATTGAAGAATGAACCGGCGAGTTACAGTAACTAGCGAGGTTAAGCAGAAGATGTGGAGCCGCAGCGAAAGCGAGTCTTAATAGGGCGATTAGTTAGTTGTTGTAGACCCGAAACCGCAGTGATCTATCCATGGCCAGGTTGAAGCGCAGGTAAAATTGCGTGGAGGACCGAACCCGTGAACGTTGAAAAGTTTTGGGATGAGTTGTGGATAGGGGTGAAATGCCAATCGAACGCGGAGATAGCTGGTTCTCCCCGAAATAGCTTTAGGGCTAGCCTCAAGAAATAAGTACAGACGGTAGAGCTCTGATTGGGCTAGGGGCCTTATAGGTTACCGAACTCTGTCAAACTGCGAATGGCTGTACTCGGACCTTGGGAGTCAGACTGCGAATGATAAGATCCGTAGTCAAGAGGGAAACAGCCCAGACCATCAGCTAAGGTCCCCAATGCCGTACTAAGTGGCAAAGGATGTGGAACTTCAGAAACAACCAGGATGTTGGCTTAGAAGCAGCCACCATTTAAAGAGTGCGTAATAGCTCACTGGTCGAGAGGTTTTGCGCCGAAGATGTCCGGGGCTAAAGTACGGAACCGAAGCTATGGATTTGTATCGTAAGATACAAGTGGTAGGGGAGCGTTCTATACGCATCGAAGCAGTACCGTAAGGAGCTGTGGAGTATATAGAAGTGAGAATGCCGGTATGAGTAGCGAAAAGACAAGTGAGAATCTTGTCCACCGAAAGCCTAAGGTTTCCTGAGCAACGCTCGTCGTCTCAGGGTAAGTCGGGGCCTAAGCCGAGGCGTAAATGCGTAGGCGATGGACAACTGGCAAACATTCCAGTACCACCCACATCCGTTTGAGTGATGGAGTGACACAGAAGGGTAAGTAATCGCGTGAATGGAAGAAACGCGTCTAAGCTTGTAGGGTGTTTAGTAGGCAAATCCGCTAAACGTTAAGCCTGAGGAGTGACGGGGAGTTGACCGCAAGGTTGATGAACTTACTGATCCCATGCTGTCAAGAAAAGCTTCTAGCGAGGCTGTGGGTGCCCGTACCGCAAACCGACACAGGTAGGCGGGGAGAGAATCCTAAGGTGCGCGGGAAAACCCTCGTTAAGGAACTCGGCAAAATGTCCCCGTAACTTCGGGAGAAGGGGAGCCTTTTTAGGTGATTACCCTTGCGGTATGAGCTAAAGAAGGTCGCAGAAAAGAGGCCCAAGCGACTGTTTACCACAAACACAGGTGCCTGCTAAAGCGAAAGCTGACGTATAGGTGCTGACACCTGCCCGGTGCTGGAAGGTTAAGGGGAGTGCTTAGACGTAAGTCGAAGGTGTGAACTGAAGCCCCAGTAAACGGCGGCCGTAACTATAACGGTCCTAAGGTAGCGAAATTCCTTGTCGGGTAAGTTCCGACCCGCACGAAAGGTGTAACGACTTGGGCACTGTCTCAACGAGGGACCCGGTGAAATTGAAATACCTGTGAAGATGCAGGTTACCC